>NZ_JAZHUW010000031.1:0-26681 GCF_036453465.1 Lactimicrobium sp. | reverse complement strand
GATTGGCTGGATATTGTCTATGACCATTTCCATCTGGTCAAAAACTTCAATGACAAGGTGGTATCAGAAGTCCGTAAAGAGGAACAGAAGCGCCTGATAGAAGAAGGCAATGCAGAAGCTGCCAAAGCGCTCAAAGGATCCAAGTATGTTCTGATGACAAGTGCTGAAACCAGAAAGCAGAAGGAAAAAGATGCCAAAGCAGGCAAAACCATTGCCCGTGGAAGCGATCTGTTCAAGAAGCCGGAGGTGAAGCAGAAAGCAGGAATTGAAGAAGAATACAAGAAGCTGTTGGATGAAAACAAGCTGTTCTTCACCATGGATCTGGTAAAGGAACAGCTTGATAAAGCATACAAGGCAAATACTGAAAGAGGCATGAAGATTCATATTAACCGGATCATACGCACCTGCAAAGCAACAGAGAACAAGCATTTCATGTGGTTTGCCAAGCTGCTGGAGGACCACATGAAAGGAATTATCTCTCACGCAAGAGTCCATATCTCATCCGGCAAAGTTGAAGGAACCAACCAGATGATCAAGACACTGAGAAGAAAAGGATACGGCTATCCGGATGATGAATATTTCTTTCTGAAGATCATAGATGCCAGCAGAAAGTTTTCATGACCTCAGAGGATACCTATCAACAGAAATTAGGACTGAACCTAAAGAAATAACAATGAAATAGGTTTGAGGTCACAATTTGTAACCTCAATATCTGCAATGAAAATTGCTTAAAGTGAAACAAAGGTGATTATCTGCAACGGGACGTGATTTTTCTTGATGTGACAAGTTTGTTCCTGTCATGAATTGCAGCATTCATATATCAGAATTGATGATCGAATACGATGTCAGTATTCCTCATCTTTTTTATTCAGACTAAGGACTGATTCATTTGGCCCGCGTATCAAAAAGTCCGGATCAGAATTGATCCGGGCGTAATTGATTGGCTGCGATTTCGAAAGTGAATTGATCTTTATCTTACGATCCTTTCAGTTGAGATAGATTTTGGAAAAAGCTTTCCTGCCAGGACCGTCAGCAGCATCGTGATGAGCATATCCGGCAGTGTATATCCGATCACAAAATCTGTATGCATCAGAAGCCTGTACAGGATAAATCCAATGAGCCAGATGACAAGATTCATCCAGTCAAATGTCTGGTGTTCTGCATCTCTCTTCAGGAAAAAATACGTACCAATCATGACAGCAACCATCGGTGCAAAGACGGATCCAATCAGGTAAAGGAAACCGGTGATATCATCCATATTGAAGAGGATGGCACCGATCGTGCCAATGATGGAAGCTGCTACGGCAGCCCATTTGCTGTTTAAGCCTTTGCAGATGGACTGGGCGGAAATTCCAGCGGAGAGAGCATCAAGGAAGGTTGTCGTCACCGTGGAGAATATGATAATCAGAAGGCCTGCGATGCCGATGCCAGCCCGCACACAGATTTCAGCAATATCGGATGTTCCGGCATAGATTGATGCTCCCATGCCAATGGTGAACATCCACATACTGACAAGACCATAGACGATTGTACTGACCAATGATGCCTTGATGGGTTCTCTGGCATCACGGGTGTAATCACCGATGACAGGAAGCCAGCTCAGCGGCATGGAAGCAGAGAGTTCTACGGCAGCCCCAAAGCTCATTGCAGTGCCGGCATTTTCTGGTGTTCCATTGCGGAATATGACGACACAAAGGATAATCGTCAGAAGCAAAAGACCGGTCATTGCTGCAATGTTTACTTTTCCAAGATTGGTGATGCCGATCAGAATCCAGAGTATGATCAGGGCACCGATGATGATGGCAAACAGAGCATGCCCGCTGTTGAAGATGGTCCCGGCAGAGACAGCGCCATCATAGATCATGATGGCGGTCCATCCCACCAGCTGCAGTACATTGAGGATGGCAAAGAGAATACCGCCATGGCGGGGTTAGTTGACGCTATATCCCTACGTTGGCATTACCAAAATCAGGTCGAAGGTTGGAACAGATTCAGTTTCCTCTCAGCACGCTTATGTGGGGCACCCTTTTTTCGCATTCGATCTTGTGCCCGTTAATGCATGCTATCAAGCAGTCCAATGATGTGTAGGCTGCCTGTAAATCCGCATGTAAGCAGATTGATCACAGTTCATATAAAGCACAGGATTGATCTATCGTTCCATAACGGTTTTAATACTGGTAACAGGAAGAAATCGTGGATCTTTCCCAGATGTCATATTTTGTAACGCAAAAATGATAGAATACAGATGCAAGCATTCAATTATCTTGTTTTCATATCATCATATTGCAAACAGAAAAACATAACACAGGGGGTGCGTCTATGCTGCTGTATTCAGCTTTGCTGCCAATCAAATCATCCGTTACCAAAAAGGACTTTGTTTCTCTTGGTGTGCAGTGGAATCTTACAAGTAAGTTTTCGTATAACATTATTCCATCTCTAGCGGGATGGAATGGCCAGTATCACCAACGTTTTGGCAGTGATGATCTCTGGATGGAATTTCAGGAAGATGCCAGCAGAAATATTGTTGGCATCCGGTATGAGAAAAAAGAAAGCAATGGTGCCGTCTGGGATACCGATTATGTATTGAACTTTGCCGAAAGAAAGCTGGCAATCCGCCTGGACCGCAGCTATACCAAAGATGCGAGTATGGAGGATATCCGCTTTTCAACGCCGCATTTTGTTTCGATGTTGATTGACAATGGCTTTGTGGCAGATGACAACGGGCTGGAAATCCTGCATCATGGCATACCGGTACTGCATACCGATGCCAGGAAGCTTGCCAATATCATTGATGGCAATGTGAGATATCAGCTGCCTGTCATCTATGTTTCCAAAACAGAAAATAATGAAGATCCGGTGAATGTTGGCTGGCTGTGCAGCAGGCTGAAAGGAACCGCCCATATTCTGGTACAGAAGGATTTACGCTCCAACCCAGCCATCCGGTCTGCCTGTCACGGCAATAACGAATACTATGGCGGCATCGGCATCTACTTTCCCAATCAGCGCCACCGCCGGTTTCTATATCACAGCTATACTGGCCAGGATGAGGCTTTGCTTAACAAGGTATGCAAGTGTGTTCTGCAATACAGCAATGCCCAACAGATGCCATTGCTGTACACCTGGGATGGTATGAACAATGCGCTGCTGATGGATGAGCTGGCTGCTCAGCAGAAACAGACACAACTGGCAAGGCATGCCCAGCAGGCAGCGGAAAATGAAGCCATTGATTATCTTGGTGCATTTGATGATGAAATCAACAGGCTGAAAAACAGGATCAATGAACTGAGCCGTGTCAATGCATCACTGCAGGCAGAAAACCAGGGTCTGCAGGCCAAGTTGGATGGCCAGGATCATCTGCCCGTGCTGTTTCTGGGAGAGGAGGAAGAATTCTATCCTGGCGAGATCAAAGAGATTATCCTGAGCATTCTGGAAGAGGCACTTTCTTCCTGCAAGGATGGCGCAAGAAGAAAAGATGTTCTGCAGGATGTGCTTGCCCATAACAACTATGAACATGTATGCGAAAAACACCAGAAACAGATCAAGCAGCTGATGACCGGTTATTCCACCATGTCTTCTGCGCTTAGAAGTGCCTTGATGGACCTTGGCATCGGCATTTTGGAAGATGGCAGGCATTACAAGCTTGTTTATTACGGAGATCACCGGTATCAGACAACCATGTCCAAGACCGGCAGTGATGTCAGAGAAGGCAGAAATATTGCCAGCAAGATCATAAATACGATGTTTTAACCAGGGAACTGACCAGTTTTGCGGCCATAAGATCAGTGGAGGTTTCACATATGAAACAGACACTGATTTTTATTGCCATGATTGCCCTGGCACTGTGCATTGATCTTTCTCCGGTGGATCTTGCTGCATTACAGAATGACATGATTCATGTTTCGATCAGCGGAGAAGTGCTTTCTCCCGGGGACTATGAGCTGCCATTGTATTCTTCACTGAATACGCTTCTGGAAACAGCAGGCACAACAGACAGCTCTGATCTTTCTGGTTTGAATCCGGATACAATCCTGAAAGATCATGACCGCATCATTGTGCCGGCTGTATCTGAGCACGCAAAAGCCAAGGTATCAATCAATACTGCAGATCTTGAAACATTGACAACACTGCCAGGCATCGGACCTTCTACTGCTGCCCGCATCATTGCCTTCCGTGAAGAAAACGGTCTCTTCCAGCAGCTGGAAGATCTGATGAAAGTCAAAGGCATCGGTCCTTCCAAGTTTGAAAAGGTCAAAGAGTACATTTCTCTATGAAGATGCTGTGGAACAGAATTCTGCTGCTGGCTTTATGTGTTTTCGTGTTCCGCTGTTTTTCCTCAAGGTGGCCGTATCTCTCCCTGGCATTGCTTTGTGCTTACTGGTTTCTTCGAAACAAAGATCTCTCTTTTCTTGCGTTGGGTGGAATTCTGCTATGCACCATGATTCCCATCTATTCCGCTGCCATGCCATCGTTTTATCAAGGCAGGGTCGTTTCTGTTTCTGCCAGTTATGGCATCATTCAAAGCGGCCGACAGCGGATTGTTTTATACAGTCAGGAAGAACTGCCATTTGATGCTGTGATTTCCTTCTCTGGTGAATACAAGGAGCTTGTCGCTTCACCAGCGTTTTACCGCAGTGATTTTGCCAGAACCATGCAGGCAAAGGGCGTTCATTATTCCCTGTCCACTGACAGCTTTCAGATTGTCCGACAGGATCCTTCTTTCCGCCGTTTTCTGCAGAAACAATGCAGCCAGATCCAGGATGAAAAGATTTCTGCCTTTGCCAGAAAGATCCTCTTAGGTATTTCAGATGCAGAAGAAGACAGCTATCTTTTCAAGCATGGCTTTTCGCTCAGCGGCATCCTTGCCTTTCTGCATCTGACCCTGAAATACATACTCGATCAGAAACAGAGAAACAAGACAGTTCTTCTGGCTGGATGCGGATTATGGCTGCTGTATGGCTTTCCGCTTGTGCTCAGCCAGTATCTGCTTGTTCATCTTTTCCGGATGACAAAGATGCGCAAAGACCAGGCACTCGGTCTGACTTTTGTGATTCTGCTGTTTCTCTATCCGGAAAGCTATGTATCGGTTTCCTTTCTGATCCCGGCTGCTTTCCGCCTGTGTTCTCATTTCTATCCCCGCCGAAAGTCTGTCTCACTTTTCATTTCACTGCTGTTACAGGGATGGTTTTTCCATGGCATGGATCCGGTGGTATCACTTGTTTATCTGTTTGTAAGGCCGCTGCTTGGCTTTGTCTATCTTGTAAGTCTGCTGTATCTGTTGATTCCAGTCTCACTTTTTTCTCAGATTATCTTCTTCATTGACCGCAGTCTTTCTTTGTTTTCTTACTTTCATCTGCCGGGTTCGATTGCCGGTTTTGGCCTGCTGTTCTTTCTTCTGATGATCTTTTCGATGCGCAGGCTGAAACATGCCTCTGTTTATATGCTTGCAGTACTGCTTGTCTTTCAGTGCTTCGGTTTGTTTCATCCCTTTGCGTCTGTGTCGTATATCAATGTTGGCCAGGGAGATGCTATTTTGATCAAGGGGCCTTTACGCTCTTTCAGCGTGCTTGTGGATACCGGCAAGCCTGCGCAATGGCGGACATTGTCAGCGTTTCTGGAAGGAGAGGGAATCAGGAAACTGGACGCATTGATCATCACTCATGGCGACAATGATCATGCTGGCAATATGGATGCTGTCATTGGAAAATATCAGCCGGAAACTGTGCTGACATCACACCATGAAAGCATGTGTACAGGCAAACTATGCATGTATGATCTGAATGATCTGGTTACTGAGGATGAAAATGAGAGTTCACTCTGTGAATACTTTGAAATGAATGGTGTGAAGTATCTTCTGACAGGGGATATCAATGCCCATGCAGAAGAGCGTATTGTGCGCCGTTATGACAGGCTGAACGTGGATGTTCTCAAGCTGAGCCACCATGGCTCCCATACCGGCTCCAGTGCCATCTTCCTGGATTGTCTGCAGCCATCTTTAGGCATTGTTTCAGCAGGTGCCTATTCCCTGTACCATCATCCTTCTGATGAAGTCATACAGCGTCTGCTGCAGCGGCATATTCCCTGGATTAATACAAGAGAGCAGGGAGATATCCAGATTCAGGCCATCGGCCCATGGAATTGTCTGCTGACGGCCGCAGGCAGGATTGGTATAATACGGACTGATGAGTGAATATGCAGTCTATGGCAAAAATGAATACCGGGAAACGGTGCAGATTCAGCGGATTCTGAAGGAAGAGCGCATTGCAAAGGATCAGGTTGTCGAGATCGATGCCTCCAGTGCATCCCAGTTCCGTATGGAAGATGCTTTGACCCAGTGCAATATGATGACCTTGTTTTCCGATACCGGCCATCGTGCTGTCATTTTGAAAAATCCGTACTTTCTGAAAAGCTCTGATAAAGCAAAGACAGATGGCAAAACAAAGGATACAAAACGGGAACGCCTGCTTTCGCTTTTGTCTGAATACCTTGGACATCCTAATCCTGATACGGCTTTGATCTTCTATCTGCAGGGAAATGACATTGATACCCGCCGCAAGGAAACCAAACTGCTGGAAAAGTACCATGTCAAAATGACAGCCTGCAATCTGATCAAGCCATGGGAATTTCCGGATCATATCACGGAGCTTTTGAAGCAGGGCGGCTTTGTGCTGACTCCCAAAGCAAGAGCCCAGTTTGATCTGCGGGTTGGAACGGATGAATTCCAGCTGCACCATGCCATTGAAAAACTGTCTTTGTATGGACAGAAGAACTATGATGAGGATACGATCCGCCAGCTGATTCCCGAGGATGCCAATCTGGATATGTGGCAGCTAGGCAATGCCTTTATGAAAGGGGATATGGCCGGGGTTGTCCGTGCCAAGGAACAGATGTTTGCCAAAGGCATGGATGTCAATGCCATGATTCCTCTGCTTGCCAGTCAGTTGCGGCGTGCCTATGACATTGCTGCCCTGCGGGATCTAGGCTATGATGCCTCCCGCATTGCCATCCGATTGCATGGCAAGGAAAGCGGCATCCGCATGTCATTGCGCAATATTGCTAACCGCTCAGCCAGAAACCTGCTGCATATGGAAAGTGAGCTTGCAAAGGTGGAGCAGGATATCAAAGCAGGCAGAGTCGTTCCCAAAGATGCCTTTGAGACTTATCTTTTGAAATACGGAGGCAGACATGGCTGAGCTTGCAAAAGTCGTCCATCCCTTTGCCCCGATCTATGATGAAAACAGCAGGGTATTGATCCTTGGCTCTTTTCCTTCTGTCATTTCCCGGCAGCAGTCTTTTTACTATGCCAATCCCCATAACCGCTTCTGGCCGGTGCTGTTTTCCCTGTTTGAAGAAGATCCGTGTGATCGTACTGATTTCTGCCACCGCCATCATATTGCTTTGTGGGATGTGATTCAAAGCTGCACAATCGCAGGATCCAGTGATGCCTCAATCAAGGATGTTGTTGTCAATGACATTGGCTCTATTGTTAACAAAACAAATGTCAAAGCCATCTTTACAACCGGATCCCGGGCATCATCGCTGTATGACAAATATATTCAGGTAGAATTACCGCATATCTCTCTGCCCAGCACATCCAGTGCCAATGCCAGGATGAAGATGGAAGATCTGTGCAGAAAGTATGAGATCATCAAGGAGTATATCAATGAAGAAGATTGAACTGCTGGCTCCCGCTGGCAATATGGATAGTCTGATTGCGGCCGTACAGGCGGGCTGTGATGCGGTATATCTTGGCTTAACAAGCTATTCGGCCCGCGCCTTTGCTGGCAACTTTGACAAAGATCAGCTGATTCAGGCGGTACACTACTGCCATGTGCGCAATGTGCGTGTGTATGTGACCATGAACACAATGCTGTATGAAACGGAAATTGAGCGGGCCAAAGAGACCGTTGATTTCCTGTATAAAAATGATGTGGATGCACTATTGATCCAGGACCTTGGTCTGTTCCATCTTGTTCATACCATGTATCCTGACTTTGAAATCCACTGCTCCACCCAGATGCATATCCACAATCTTGCCGGTGTTCAGGTGATGAAAGAAGAGGGTGCATCCCGGGTTGTGTTAGCACGGGAATCCCCGATTGAGCTTGTAGAAAAGGCATGCCAGATGGGCATTGACATTGAAGTGTTTGTCTATGGTGCCATCTGCATTTCCTACTCCGGCCAGTGCCTGTTTTCCTCAGCTGCCAAAAACAGAAGTGCCAACCGCGGTATGTGTGCCCAGTGCTGCCGGTTGAAATACTTCCCGGATGACAGCCATCATTTCAAGGAAGGTGATTATATCCTGTCACCAAGAGATCTCAATGTCATTGACCAGATCCCGCAGCTGATCAAAGCTGGTGTTGCCTCCCTCAAGATTGAAGGACGCATGAAACGGCCTGAATATGTGTATCTTGTCATCAAAACATTCCGGGAGGCCATTGATGCCTGCCTGAATGGTAAGCCATACCATGTCTCAAAACAAAGACAGCAGGAACTGCTGGAAATGTTCAACCGTGGCTTTTCCAAAGGCCATCTGTTTCATGATGATGTAGAAAGCAGAATGGGCCAGTACCGCCCCAACCACCGCGGCATCCAGATCGGCAGTGTACTTTCCTATGGCCATGGGGAAGTCTGCGTCAAGCTGTCTGCACCACTTCATCAGCACGATGGCCTGCGCATATTGACAAGTCCCCAGGACATCGGTCTGACAGCCGTCAAGATCTTTAAAAAGGGGAAGCTGGTCAATTCTGCTGACAAGGGCGATGTCATCTCATTGCCGCTTCATGGAAAGCAGATGCCAAAGCCTGGTGATCCGTTGCAGAAAACAAGTGATACCGTCCTGCTGGCAAAGATCGATGAAGAAATCGCAGAAAACGAAAGAAAAGTATCTCTGGATGCGTACTATCATGCCATGCCCCAGGAAAAGCTGGTGCTGACACTCAAAGACCATGATGGCCACAGTATTACCGTACAAAGTGACGACGTATTACAGACGGCAAAGAAAGCACCAATGCACAAAGAACAGATTGAAGCATCCCTTTCCAAAACCGGTGATACCTGCTTTGTGATTTCTTCCTTTAATGGCGAAGCAGGCAATGTGTTTATTCCGGTTTCCCAGCTCAATGCTCTGCGCCGTGAGGCCTTGAGTAAGATGGAAGAAGTGCGGGCAGTACTGCATGTGCGCAGTGGGGCACGTGAATACAATGTGCAGCTTATGCAGTGTGTTGCCCCCAAAGACCGTATCCTGGTGGAAGCACATACGGATCTAGACATGAATGATGTGCGCATCATTACCCAGGGCAATGGCTTAACGCCGGTTATCAACCAGGATCAGATGCCCGGTGGTGAGTTGTCTGATACCGTCATCTCACAGATGGGTGATTTCTCCTGTACACTGCACAATTGTATTGCCGGCATGACACTGAACATTGCCAACAGCTATGCTCTGGCCTTTGTGCTTTCTCATCCGGGCATTATCGGCGCTGTGTTTTCCAGTGAGTGTTCCAATGAGCAGATTCATGCTGTACTGGACGCATTTGAGAAGCGCTATGGCTTTGTGCCATATACGTATGAACTTGTCTATGGCAGAAGGGTATTGATGCATATCAAGGACCGCTTTACATCAGAAAATATCCATTCCATGCAGGATTTGCATGGCTCTGTGTATCCGGTGCGCTATAATAGCTCCAGCACAGAAATCGTGGAGAATGCGCCTGTTCACCGTGCCAATCCATACTGCTATGGCAGCTATGTGATACTGGATGAATGGACCAGGAATCCATCTGCGGTGAAGGAGGAAGTGCATGAAGAAATTTTGGGAAGAATTTAAGGCTTTTGCATTAAAGGGAAATGTCATGGATATGGCCGTTGGTGTCATCATGGCATCCGCATTTGGTACGGTCGTATCATCTTTGACAGATAACATCATCAACCCGATCATTGGTCTCTTGTTCCAGCTGGATTTCAGCAGTGTTGCCATCAAGATGGGCAGTGTTGATCTCAAGATCGGTGCCTTCATTTCATCTGTCATCAACTTCCTGTTGATGGCTCTGGTACTCTTCATCATGGTCAAGGCAGTCAATAAGGCCGTCAACCTGCACCCAAAGAAGGAAGAAGAACCGGCAGAACCGGCCAAGAGCCCGGAGCTGCTCGAGCTGGAAAAGATCACTGCTTTGCTTGAGAAGCAGAACGAAAACAAGTAATCTTTCCCGTTTCAGCATCTGAAACAGACTGTTCTCAATGTGAGAGGGCAGTCTTTTTGCTATAATAGACAGGCATTTAAGGAGAACGGAATGTTTCTGAAACAAATACGCATGCAGGGATTCAAGTCCTTTGCCGACAAGACTGTCATCAATTTTTCTGATGCGATTACCGGCATTGTGGGTCCCAATGGCTGCGGAAAATCAAATATATCAGATGCCGTAAGATGGGTGCTTGGCGAACAGAGTGCCAAAAGCATGCGCGGCGACAAGATGAACGATGTCATCTTTGCCGGCAGTGCCGACCGGCACAAACTCAACATGGCTGAGGTCACCCTGGTCTTTGATAATTCCAGCCGGGTACTCAACATGGACCAGGATGAAATCGAAGTCACCAGAAGACTCTACCGTGACTCCGGTGATGCCGAATACCTCATCAATAACCAGAATGTCCGCCTCAAGGACGTCGTTGATCTTTTCCTGGATACAGGTCTTGGCAGAGATTCCTTAAGCATCATATCCCAGGGCAACGTTGTCAGCTTTGCCCAGGCCAAACCAGTGGAGCGCCGCGGTGTCTTTGAAGAAGCCGCCGGTGTTTCCAAATACAAGAAAAGAAGAATGGAATCCTTGTCCCGCTTAGAGCGCACCAAGGAAAACCTGGACCGTTCTACCGACATCCTCAATGAGCTGGAAAAACAGGTATCCCCATTAAAGCGGCAGGCCCATAAAGCCGAGATCTACCGGCAGAAGAAAGCACGGCTGGAAGAGATTGAAATCTCGGTGCTTGTGCAGGAGATTGATGAAATCAATGCCGGCATTGATTCTGCTAAGAAAACACTGTTTGACATCGATACCAAAAGTACAATGCTGCAGACAAATATCCAGGTCGCTGAAAACCAGATCCAGCAGGACCGCTCATCTGCTTCCAAGCTTGATCAGGAAGTCAACAGCCTGCAGGAAGAACTCATGGCACTGCTCAATACCATCCAGTCACTTGAAGCAAGAAGAACAGAGCTGGATGAGAAAGCCAAGTATCTGATTGAAAGCGGCAATACCCAGCAGAAGATTGAACAGACAAGACAATTGCTTTCGGCTGCCAAGGCGGAATATGAAGACCGTAAGGCCCGGGTGGATGCTTTGCGCAATGAGATTTCACTGCTGCGTGAAAAGCTGACATTAGCTGCCACAAAGATTGCCGATACAAGCGGTGCCTACGAAGCAGCATCAGGCATGCTCAGGTCTTTGGAAAACCGTAAAAATGTCATTGACCAGCTGATGCGCAATCCCTTCAACAACCAGGCCGGCATCCGTTCCATCATGGACCACCAGCGTGATCTGCGCGGCATCCTTGGTGTGATCGGTCAGGTGCTCAAAGCCAAAAGCGGCTATGAAGAAGCTATCTCCACAGCCCTTGGCGGTGCCTTAAATAACATCGTCACCCAGGATGATGCCTGTGCCAGAGAAGCCATCCGCTTTCTGACCAGAAACCAGAGCGGCCGGGCAACTTTCCTGCCCATTACCGTATGCACACCGCGCTATGTATCCCGGGATGCCCAGATTATCTGCAATAACACCAAAGGCTACCTCGGCAATGCCAGTGCCTTTGTGACATGTGATGCCCGCTTTGATCCCATCGTGGCATCTTTGTTAAACAACGTGCTTGTCTGTGACACGATGGAATCCGGCAATAATCTCTCTGCTTTGACCAACCGCCAGTACAAGATCGTGACACTGGATGGAGAAGTCATTCACCGCGGCGGTTCCATGACCGGCGGCAAGACCCGTCATAATGCCAACATCATGACGATGCAGAAAGAAGCCAACCAGATCCAGCAGTCACTCGATGCCCAGAGGGCCAGGGCCCAGCTGGCAAAGAAAGCACTGGATGAAGCCAGTGCCCAGCGTGAAGAGGTGGGCCGCCAGCTGCGTGAAAAGCAGATCGCTTTAGCAGGTCTGGAGCCGGTGCTGGATGCCAAACAGGCCAAGTATGAAAAGCTGCGCAATGAAATGGCACTGCTTTCTCCCAAACAGGAAGAAGTGGAAGAGAGTAAGCCGGAGGATGATCTGATTGCTAGATTGAACAAGGCATACCAGCGCCGTGATGCATTGACTGGCATGATCAAGACCAAGCGCGAAGAGCGCATGTCGATCGGCCAGAGTGCCGACCGCAGAGAGAACCAGCTGCGCCAGATGCGCAAGGATCTCTCCACGGCTCAGGCAAGTGCCAGTGCCATCAAAGTCGATCAGGGCAAGCTCGAAACAAAGCTGGAAGCCAATCTTTCCCGGCTTGTGTCTGAGTATCAATTAACCTATGAATCTGCTTCCCAGCGCAAGGAAGAAGCCGAGATTGAAGACCTTGTCAAGGCACGTGAAGAAGTGGCACAGCTGCGCTCTGAAATCCAGCGGCTTGGCAATGTCAACATGAATGCACCGGAAGAATATGCCGAAGTCAACCAGCGCTATGAAACCATGAAGAAGCAGATTGAAGATCTGACCGCTTCCCGTGATAAGATCCTGGCCGCCATCGATGAGATGGATGAAGTCATGAAGAAACAGTTCCGGGAAACATTTGACAAGATCAATCTTGCCTTCAATGATATCTTTGTCTCCCTCTATGGCGGCGGCAAGGCCAACCTGTATCTGCTGGATCCGGATGATATCCTGAATACCGGCATTGATATTGATGCCCAGCCTCCGGGAAAAGCCGTACAGAACAATATGCTGTTTTCCGGCGGTGAGAAGAGCCTGATTGCGCTGTGTGTGCTGTTTGCCATCCTGAAAGTCAAGCCGGTTCCGCTGGTCATTCTGGATGAGGTGGAGGCAGCTCTGGATCCGGGCAATGTGGAGCGCTTTGCCCAGTATCTGCACCGCTATACGGATAAGACACAGTTCATTGTGGTTACCCACAGAGTCGGCACCATGGAGAACTGTGATGTGCTGTATGGCGTCACTATGCAGCATCAGGGTGTTTCCCAGATGCTGAAAGTAACACTGAAAGATGCGGTATCATTAGCTGATACCGGCAAGGAGGCTGTATGAGCTTTTTCTCAAAACTGAAAGAAAAATTTTCCGGCAAACAGGATAAAGCCGTCTATCTCAGCGGCTTTGAAAAGTCCAAGCAGACATTCTCCGATGCTCTCAACCAGATGGGATCAAGCTTCCATGGCGTTGATGATGACTTTCTGGAACAATTGACCATTGTGCTGCTGGAAAGTGATGTCGGCATTGAACTGGCCGATCTGATCTGTGAAAGACTGAAGAAGAAATGTGATGAATATCCCGGTGTGACATTTCACTGGGCCATGAACTTCCTTCTGGAAATCATGAAGGATATCTATGATGAGATTCCCGATGCCCCGATTGTCTTTAATGAAAATGGCCCGACAGTGATCTTACTGGAAGGTGTCAATGGCTCCGGCAAGACAACCACGGCTGCCAAGCTTGCCAGTATGTATACCGATCAGGGTAAGAAAGTTGCCCTGGTGGCGGCGGATACCTTCCGGGCTGGTGCCATTGACCAGCTTGCAGAGTGGGGTGAAAGACTGAACTGTCCGGTCATCAAGGGCAGGGAGAATGGCGATCCCAGTGCCGCAATTGTGGATGGCTGCCGTTTTGCCAAGGAAAAAGGTGCAGACATCCTGTTGTGTGATACTGCCGGCAGACTGCAGAACAAGACGAATCTGATGCAGGAACTTGCCAAAATGAACCGTGTTTCTGCCAGAGAGATTGAAGGGGCACCGCATGATACCTGGCTGGTGCTGGATGCCACAACCGGTCAGAATGGCCTGACCCAGGCACAGGTGTTTGCGGAAAGTACGAAGCTGAGCGGCATCATCCTGTCCAAGATGGATGGCACTGCCAAGGGCGGCATTATCCTGGCGATCAAGTACAAGCTGCATCTGCCGGTTTACTTCATCGGCCTTGGCGAACATCCTGAGGATCTGCGGCCGTTTGATCTGGACAGCTATCTCTACAGTATTTCCGAAGGTCTAAAAGATGTCCAGTGAGCGTGAGACCTATAACCGGCTGTATGATTTCTATGGCAGTCTGTTAACAAACCGGCAGCAGAATATCTTTACGCTGTATTACCAGGAAGATCTGTCCCTGATGGAAATTGCCGAAAATGAAGGCATCTCAAGGGCAGCGGTGAGTGATACGCTGCGCCACTGCCGTGATGAGCTCAACGGCTATGAAGACAAGCTGCATCTTCTTTCCTCTTTTGAGAAAAGAATGCAGTACTATGAACAAATACGTAAACTCTCGTCCAGCCAGGTAGGAAAGCTTCTGGACGCATGTATCAATACTGAAATCGAAGGAGGAAAAAATGAGTAAGATTATTTCAGTCAATTCCGGCTCCTCATCTTTAAAGTTCCAGCTGTATGAAATGCCGCAGGAAAAGGTACTGTGCTCTGGCCAGGCAGAAAGAATCGGCCAGCAGCTTGGCACTTTCACAATCAAGTACAACAGTGAAAAGAAAGTCACCAACATGCCGATCCCGGATCATAAGACCGCTGTGCAGAAACTGCTGTCTTCTTTGACAGAGTGCGGCATCATCAAGTCTCTGGATGAAATTGACGCCGCCGGCCACCGCATCGTGCAGGGCGGCCCGTACTTTGGCAAGTCTGTGATCGTCGATCAGGATGTTGTCGACAAGGTACAGGAACTGGCTGAGCTGGCTCCGCTGCACAATCCGGCCCATCTTGTCTGCTATGAAGCCTTCAAGGAAGCCCTGCCGAAGATCGGCCATGTCTTTGTCTTTGATACAGCTTTCCATCAGACCATGGGACCCGAGTCCTATCTTTTCCCAGTGCCTTACAACTGGTACAAGGAATACAAGATCAGAAGATACGGCGCCCACGGCACATCCCACAAGTATGTCAACAGACGTGCTGCCGAGCTGATGAAGCAGGATGTCCACAAGCTCAACATGATCACCTGCCATCTGGGCAATGGTGCTTCCATCACAGCTATCCGCAATGGCCAGGTTATCAATACTTCCATGGGTCTGACACCGCTGGGCGGCATCATGATGGGCACCAGATGCGGTGACATTGATCCAACCGTTGTCTTCTACATGATGAAGAAGCTGAACCTGACACCTGACCAGATGGATGTCATCCTGAACAAGGAAAGCGGCATGCTTGGTGTTTCCGGCATCTCTTCTGATGCAAGAGACATTCAGAACGCTGTTAACAAGGGTGATGAAAGAGCCATCCTGACCGTCAATCTGTATGCCAACAGAGCCATCAATGTCATCGGCGGCTACTTCATGCAGTTAGGCCATTGCGATGCCATGGTATTCACGGCCGGCCTTGGTGAAAACGACTGGCATACAAGAGAAAGAATCCTGAAGGGTTTGGAAGAGGGCATGCACCTGGATATCGACTATGATCTGAACATGCAGGCTGTTGGCAAAGAATGCTGCATCTCCAGACCGGATTCTTCTGTACAGGTATGGGTCATCCCGACAGATGAGGAGCTCATGATTGCCAGGGATACCGCAGCACTGCTGCATCTTTGATATGAACTTCGACTTTCAGAATCTGCGGGCTGTCATAGCGGACAGTCCCATCATCACGATCTTCCGCCATGAGCATCCTGACTGTGATGCCTTAGGTTCACAGAATGCCCTGGCCGCATGGCTGAAGGATAATTTCCCGGACAAGAAGGTCTATATGCTTGGCTATGAAACATGTGATCAGGCACCGTTTCCCGCCAGTGATCGGATTGAGGATGATACGATTGCCAAATCAACGGCGATTGTGCTGGATACGGCCAACCAGGACCGGGTAGATGACAAGCGTTTCAAGGATGCTCATCTGCTGATCAAGATTGACCACCATCCCAACCGGGAACCGTTTGGCAACCTGTGCCTGGTGTTTGATCAGGCCGCAGCTACCTGTGAAATCCTGACCGCCTTCTTTGAACAGAACAGCGATCTGCAGCTTTCCAGAAAGACAGCAAGATATCTGTATGAAGGGCTGTTAACGGATACGCTTTGTTTCAGAACAAGCAATACGACGGCACATACCCTGCATACTGCCAGCTATCTGGCATCCTATCAGCTGGATATTCCCGGTCTCAACCGGATGCTGTTTGATACGGATCTGGATGGATTCCGGTTTGCTACGTATCTGAGAAGCAGGGTACAGCTGATGGACGGCCATCTGGCCTATGTCATTCTCAGACACAGTGACCTCTCGCAATGGCATCTGTCTGCTTCCAGTGCCAGAAACCGGATTGATGAGCTGGGACATGTCAAAGAGTTTGCTGTGTGGGCACTGTTTACCCAGCATGATGACGGCCAGGAACTGTTTGATGGTTCATTGCGTTCCAAGACGGTGACCATCAATGACATTGCCGAGAAGTACCATGGCGGCGGCCATAAGAACGCAGCGGGCATCAAGAATCTCACAGAAGCAGATATCAACCAGATTCTTTTGGATCTGGATGCACGCATTCAGTCAGAAAATCATTGAAAACAAGTGAAATTGTAAGAAAACGGGCAGGAACATCCTACCTGTTTTCATCTGAAACTTCTCACAGAACATTGTAAAATCAGCCGATTTCAACATCATTCTTTCAAATAAACTTTCCAAACATTCATCTTCCGTTTCTCATTTACATGATCAATACTGATGATGAAAGGGGAGGTATAGAAACATGATGACCGAACTTAATCGTAATTTTCCGAAGGATCATTTTGATGTCAGTATTCTCGGTGCGTTCACGACTTCGGATAAACCGCACCGCTTGTTCAAGGATGACAAGGTTGAGATGAGATGGCAGAGGCGCAAGGAAACCAATGACGTGCTGCTGTCCATGGCACCGTTCATGCATTGAGAAAACAGGAGTAAGCAGAATTACTCCTTTTCTTTTGGACATAATTTGTTTTTTTTAAAAGTATACTCACAAGCTGGACTATAATGAATCAAAGAAGGCGGATTATAGGCGAAGATAGAGAACATCAGGATGAATTGACGGGACTGCTGAATGCGGCTGGTTTCAGTGATGTTGTCAGCAATGCACTGCAGCTGCATAATACAGACTCTTCGGTTCTGTTTCTGGATTTAAGCAATTTCAAGGCATTCAATGCCAAGCATGGCAGATTTGCAGGTGACCAGCTGTTAAAGCATACCGCTGCCATCCTGCAGTCTTTATATCCAAGCTGCCCATGTGCACGTCTTGGCGAAGATCATTTCACACTGCTTTGTCCTTCCGTGCAGGCAGAAATCATTGCCAACCGTCTCAATGAAGAGCTGGAGAAGTTTGCCCCGGGAGAAAATGTTGTCGCAAAGGCAGGCTGTGCTGCTTGTGAAAAGGGTACAGATAATCTGGCTGTCACCGAACGGGCCAGAATTGCCTGTGAATCGATCAAGCACATCTATGGCACTTCTTTCTGCATGTATGATCCTTCCATGCTCAAGGACATGTTAAGAAGAAAGTATATTCTGGACCATGTTCAGGAAGCAATAGACAAAGACTGGATTCATCCTTACTACCAGCCGATCGTTCGAACAATTACCGGCAGAGTATGTGCCGTGGAATCTCTAGCCAGATGGATCGAGGATGATGGTACGTTCCTCAGACCGGATCAGTTTATTGATCTATTGGAAGAAGCCAGAATGATCAGTATGGTCGATCTGCACGTTGCAAAAGACGTGTGCCGGGATCTAAGAAGCAGGCTGGACAAGCATCTGCCGGTGGTGCCGGTATCGATCAACCTGTCACGTCTTGATTTCATGGATCAGACGGTGTTTGAACAATTAAATGCCATTCTTGAAGAATATCATATCGATCATGATCTGATTGATGTGGAAGTAACAGAGCGTGTATTGAACACAGATGATGGCAGTCTGTATGCCAATATTGAACAATACCGTAAGGCTGGCTATGAGATCTGGATGGATGATTTTGGCTCGGGTTATTCTTCATTGAATGTATTGAAGGATTTCTCGTTTGATGTCATCAAGATTGATATGAAGTTCCTGAATGCCAGGAATGAGAAGGCAGCAAGGCGCAGCCGCATGATTGTGGCAAATATCATCAATATGGCCAAGCAGCTTGGCATCCGCACATTGTGTGAGGGCGTTGAAACAGAAGCGTATCAGAAAGCCCTTGCCAGGGATGGCTGCGAGATGTTGCAGGGATACTATTATGCAAAGCCGCTGCCATTAGCACAGCTGGAAAAGACAGAGTTTGTCTTTGAAAACAAGGCCGAGCGCGGATATATGCAGGCTACCGGCAGAATCAATCTGCTTTCACCGGATCCTTTGCTGGATGCTCAGGATACCATGATCCCGACGGTACTGGCAGAGATGGGACCGGATGGCATGCGTATTGTGCAGAGCAATCCCGGCTTTCAGGATTTCATACAGAGTGCCGGTTTCAAGGATACAGATGAGATGCTGGAGCCAAGGTTCACGCGTGTGCGGGAACAGATTGCCGATGCGGTCAGACGTTCCTTTGATGCAAAGCAGAAAGTCTCGTTTGATGTGCTTCTGAATGCCAGATATATTTCCATTACCATTCAGAGTATTGCCTGCAATCAGGAAGATGGCAGATGCACGTTCGTGGCAAGGCTGAGTGATCTTTCTCAGCTGACCGGAATCGGCAATTTCAATCTGCGTGATAAAGTGACCAATTCCCTTTGCTCGATCTTTGAAAGAATTGATATGTTTGATCTGGACCATGATGTGGTGCGGACCATTTATCAGGATAACAGCATGTACCGCGGCAAGTATGACGGGGAAACCAATGAGAATGCCGTACTTGGCTTTGCCCAGCTGAATGTATATCCCAATGACCGTGCTGACTTTATCAAAACCTATGATTTTAAGGGCATTCAGGAGAGAATCTATAAGAGCGGCATGCGGTATGAAGCAGGCTTCTTCCGCTGTCTGGATGCCAATGGCAATTACCGCCTGCAGATCTATGTACTGATACCGGCCGTGGTTGACGGTACGCATGTGCTGCTGTCATGTGCTGTCAGTGCCAGTGATGCCTTTATCTCCATTGCTGATAAGATGATGGATCATGGCACGATCCTGCATGCCCGTGTCACCCAGGACGCAAGCTCATTTGCCAGAATCACGGATAATGATGTCGAATCCATGAAGGATGCAGAGATCCGTACCTTCTTTGACAATGCCAAAATCGGCATCTTCTGGAAGGATATCAACCGCCGCTTTATTGATGGCAATGCCTTCTTCCGTGATTACTATGGCTTTACACAAAGTTCTGACTTTGTCGGCAAGACCGATGAAGAAATGGGCTGGCATGTCAATCCGGATCCTTTCAAGAATGATGAATACAGAGTGCTGCACTATGGTGAGCAGATCAATGGTGCCATAGGCACCTGTATCTCTCATGGCAAGATCCGCCAGATCATGGCTTTCAAGAGTCCTATCTACCGCAATGGCAATATTGTCGGCCTGGTCGGCTACTTCGTAGATCTTTCCCTGCTGGCATCCGGCAATAAAAAGGTAAGACAGATTCATCAGGATTCTGTCACTGGCCTGCTTGACCGCAGAGGGCTCTATGATGCCTTCTGCCAGTATCAGGATGCCTGGAAGAAAGAACACAGAGATTTTGCCCTGATGTATCTTCAGATTGAAAACATGCAGGCAATAAATCAGAAATACGGATACCAGAAGGCAGATGAAATCCTGAAGAGCATTGGTGATCATCTTGTCGATCTGCTTGGTCAGGACAGTGCCATCGGCCGTCTGAATGCCGGCAACTTCCTGGTAATACAACAGATGGATGATGAAGACGAACTTAAGAATACACTGCGCAGAATCGGATCCTCTGCTTCTGTCAATACAGATCTCAGCAGCCAGCAGGATCTCAGTATTTCCGGCTTACTGTTTGGCTCCTTGAGCAAGGAAGAATCACAGGGACTGATCAGCAGAGGACTGGAAAGCACAGATATGATCAACAAGGCAGAGAACGCAGACTGAAGCCAGCTTCCCTGCCTTTCTCATACAGGCACAATATGCATAACAATAAGAAAAACAGAAAACAGGGGGATATATGGTTAAAACAGCAGTTATTACCGGCTCTGCCCAGGGATTGGGCTATGAAATGGCAAAGCAGTTCAGAACGCATGGCTTTCATGTTGTGATATCTGATGTCAATGAAGACAAGCTGAGGAATGCTGCAGATCAGCTGCAGAAGATCAACGGACCCAAAGACGGCATTGCATACACTTTGTGCAATGTGACATCCATAGAGGATCTCGAACATCTCTGGCAGACAGCAGAAGAGCATTTTGGCAGCGTTGATATCTGGGTGAATAATGCCGGTGTCAACCAGCCGATGGTACCATTATGGCAATTGGAAAAGCAGCAGATAGATCTGCTTGTCGACATTGATCTCAAAGGTGCCATGTATGGCTGTAAGACCGCAATCACGCACATGGCAAAGCAGGGCCATGGCTGTGTGTACTGCATCGAAGGATTCGGTGCAGACAATGCCACCCAGCTTGGCCTGACCGCTTATGGCGCAGCAAAGAAAGGTGTGCAATACATGGTCAGAGGCCTTGCCAAGGAACTCACACTGACCAATACACCAGTACAGGTAGGAAGACTGAATCCGGGTATCATGATCACCAACTTCATTGCCCATCCATTAGGCGGCAATAATGAAATGCAGTTATCAGATAAAGTCAAAAAGGTATACAACATCCTTGGCGATTATCCTGATACCGTCGCAAAGTTTCTGGCTGCAGGCATGATCAAAAACACCGAAAAGAAAAAACAGGACGATTACATTGCCTGGCTGACACCACAGAAGGCAGCATGGCGTTTCATGACTGCCGGCTTCAATAAACGTGATTTCTTTCAGGGCGAATAAGGTCTTTCAAATACCAATCTCACTGCTCGTATTTCAGAAAACAAAAAATGTGCGGATGTAAGGTATTATCCCCGGTACAGCTTGTGTCACTTTCTTAGAGTTGGTACGATAGCCAAAGCTGACACGTACAGTGCAGCAAACGAAGGAGAACGTGTATGAAATGAACGGACAGATGAAGGTGCTGCTGGATCAAACAAACTGCCTGTACAGGGTACCGTACAAATTCAAAGAGATTTATCTGTTAACTACCGCAGAATCCAATGATCCAGAAACACCAGAAAATGCCATCAACGGCTTGAAAGGATGGCTCAAGGTATTCAACCAGGCTAAACTCAAAGGAACCATCTTTACCGGCGGTACAATCGATGATGGCACCATCAATGGCCATAAAGAACTGGAAGAAGCCTATAACATGGGCAGATCCATCTAATACACAATCACAACTGTAACAACATATACCCAATCAATCCTATTAATCCAATCTCAAAGAGGATGCCCATAGATGGCATTCTTTTTTTTGAACCAAACAGATATCTTTTTCCTGCAGCAAAGAGCTTTCATGCTATATTAAAATCAGATCATGACAAGGGGGAAATACCATGTATAAGAATGTCTCGAAGAAGATCCAGAAGATGGCAGCAGCCGTGGCCATCATTAACATCATTTTCGGTATTGTTCTGGCTGTGATGGGACTGACAGCAGCTTCACAAGCCAGCCGTGCAAGTGAGATTGTAAGAGCTGCCCAGAAAACCGGAACAGGTGCATCCATGATATATGATCCCACCCTGGATTATGAAGCATCGGCTGTTCTTGTCATCACAGGCATCATGCTCGCGATCAGCGGCGTATTTACCTCATGGATCATCTATGGATTCGGCCAGATGACACAAGATGTATCACAGCTCAAAGCAGATCTGTCTGCCAGTACAGCATTATCATCAAAGCAGGCCGATGATATTTCTGCCTTAAGAAAAATTGCCGAAAGCATCAGCACAAAACAGACAGAGAATATCCAGCCAGCAGCTGATCAGAAAGCAGAATAATCATTTGTTTTCATAGATCCGTAACTTTAATCCATCCAGTGCAGAAGAGAAGCTGATACAGCAAGGGAAAGTGCTTCTGCACTTTTTCTATGCATGCATATTCCCACAAAGCAATGGAAATTCTTCAGGATTAAAGCTGCCAGAATGACAGTGTACAGTTCTTTCATTCAAAACAAGATAGTAAAAAAGAGATGATTGCTCATCCCTTAGTCCTCAAACTTGTGTCCGCTTGCCAGTTCAAAGTTGCATTTGACAATGCCTAGATCAATCTTTGTGCATGGTCCAATGCCTGTCTTGGCTGTGAGTTTTCCATCTTTGTAATAGATCTTGAATTTCTGCTGGTTGACAGCAGTAGGAGCCAGCATGGCACCTTCCATGCCTTTTTTGAACCAGTCTGGCATTTCTTCATCCACAGAACAAAGCTTCTGAAGAGGCTTTGTTTTGTGGGCAGAACCAGAGGTAATGCCATATCCTAAAGCAACAATGATCACCAGCTTTTCGCCAGGATTGATCACTGCCTGGCTTTTTGCATGAGTCAATGCTACCCAGCAGGAATTGATACCTAAAGACTGTGCAAACAGAACTGCTTTCTCACCATAGTATCCGGCTGTTTCATCCAGAGAAGGTGATTTGGTTCCGACAATGGCAAGATAGTTTCGGCAGTTGGCAAACATGCCGTAGTGCGGTTTGTTTGCCTTGAAACAGTCCGGCTCGTCAAAGAACAGCTGCATATGCAGTCCACTCTCTTTGTTCAGCTTTTCTACTTCATCCTGTAACTGTGTTCTGATCTCATCCGAAATCTTCGTATCCTTGAACTGTCTGACCGAATGCCTTTCTCGTATCACATCCATGATGTCCATATGCACTGCCTCCTTACGTATCTGCTTTGATTCTAGCATCAGTGATGGAATCAAAGCAGTTCTCTGATCCTTTCAATTGCCTTTATGGCAGCCTGATGATGCACCTGCACAAAGAACAGAATCCATTTCTCATAGGTACCATTCATCTCTGTGCTCATCAGGGTTGTATAGTATGCAAATTCTTTCTTCTGTAAGATGCCGGATACATCCAGGATCAGATCCGGCAGGATGTGATTGTTTGTTAGCAATAGTTCATTCAGCAGTCTGCCAGTGCGTCCATTGCCATCGACAAAGGGATGCAGCATTTCAAACTGATAATGAAACAGAGCAGCTTTGATCAGCGGATGCAATTCTCTTTCACTGTGTATAAACAGTTCCAGATCATTGAATCCTGTCTCTAGTGTGTCAGGAACAGGTGGTACATAGGCAGCTGTAGAAGGTGTGCTGCCGGGTCTACCGATCCAGGTAACTGTGTATCGATATTGGCCTGGTTTATTTGCATAATTATGCGGAGCATGCATGATGTAATCATGCAGCTCTGATATGAATCGTTTTGAGATTGGAAGGGTATGGATCCTCCTGGCTGCATAGGGATAGGCATCTTTGAGCCACTGCAGATCCTGTTTCTGGTTATCTGTATAGTCAGGATGGATATCACTTTGGATTGCCTGAAAACGGGTCATATCGATCAGGGATGTACTGTCACTGTCCGACAGGGCAGCATCATTCTTTTCTGTCTCAATGGCATCGATGGACAGCTGGAAGGAGTGTTCTGCTTCCAGATCAGTCTGGCTTTGAATAAAGGCAGACTGATCAGAAGGAGATAACAGGCTGAACAAAGCAGAAAGCTGGCCAAAGGATGCCATCGTATCTGCCAGTTCCTTCACCAGAACATCACTGTATTGCATTTCAATATCGTTTAACAGGGCAGGCTGATAGGACAGAAAGGCACTGTCATTTCTGCCGTTTTCTACTGTATAGCCGGACCTGTTTTCTTTTTCAATCGGGAACATGCAAATCTGCCTCCTTTTGGTTTGCTATGATGATAGCCTATGGAAGCTGCCGGTGGACAATCTGTGCCCGAAAGACTTGTTTAAACAACAAGCAGGCAGGTATCAGATCTTTCTGATGCCTGCCTGTATATGTGATCAGTTCAAGTGGTTTGTTTTTGCAAGAGGATAATAGGGACATCCTTCTTTCTTGCATTGGGCATTCTGGGGATAGAAGCCGCATGTGATGTCATCTTTCTGCAGGTGGATGCCATAGCGCTGGTTGATGTAATCGACTGCTGTTTCCATGGCTGTATAGGCATCGCGTTTGCAGCATCTTGGTCCGCCCATAACAGAGAGCTTTTCCAGGGCTTTGGATGTGTAGGCCATGTGGCTGCCCCAGGAATCGTTTGTGGTTAATGGACCGGTGCTTTCCAGGATTGACAGGGCTGCACCAATAGAGGCCACTGCTCCGCAGACACCCCACATGCCGCACATGGCTCCTGGCATCTGTAAGCCTCTTTGCATCAGTTCAGCCAGGGCAGCCATCAGATCAAAGTCCAGACCGGCATTGTGGCAGGCTGTCAGGATGCATGCTCCATCCAGAATATGATGTTCTGGTCCATGCATTCTGACAAAGTCATGTTCTGCTATATCTACAAAGATTTCATACGGGCTTGTGCTTTTCTCAATCAGACAGGCATCAATGATCTGATTCCCGCGGATTTCCATATCATTCATTTGCAAGCTTCTCCTTTAAGGCAAGAATGTTCTTCTCAATCTGTTTGATCACATGGATAAATGCTTCATCCGGTTTTCCGGTTGGATCTTCTAGTCCCCAGTCATCATCAAATGCCCTGCCAATATAGGGACAGTGCACACCGCATCCCATGGAGATGGCAAGATCAGGCGATGGGATTTCATTAATCAGTTTGGAATACTGATTCTTTTCCATATCTATGCCATACAGCTTCTTCATGATGCGTACAGCATCCGGATTGATGTGGTCCTGTTTCTGACTGCCGGCAGAATAACTGTCAAATACATCTGCTGCATAGTATTTTCCCAATGCCTCAGCAATCTGAGAACGGCATGCATTATGAACACAGATAAAAGCAACTTTCTTCTTTGTCATCGTATCCTCACCCATACATTGCTATGTATCATCTGATAGCTTACGCACTCTAAAGAGGAATCGCAACAAGACTTGTTTAAACAGCATGTTAAATAACAGTTAAATAAATAAGCAAAGCTAATAATTATTTTTGTACAGCAATAAAACATGCTATTCTGAATGCAGAGAAGGCATATTTATGCAGACATTCGTTGAATCAATGATTACAATCACTGCTGTTTCCATACTGTTAAGACTGCTTTCCAAAGAGAAGCTGGATAAGAAGTCTTCTTCTATCGATAAGTTTTCTGTGCGCGGCGGCTCTTTTCTGGCTGGGATTGGTATCTTTGGAGCAGTATTCTTCCTTGCAATGATGGTATTGGCATACTTCGTAAAAGAAACATCAATCGCGGTTTATATCATTTTTGGTATCTTTGTCGGCATTAGCCTGTTTCTTCTGATTGTGACATTCCCTGGTGCGGATGAGATCCATGTAGATCATGACGATATTACAAGACAGCGTGCCTGGATCTTTAAAAAGCACTGGACCTTTGCACAGATTGACTATGCAAAGATTGATCATAACGGGATGCATATCTACATTAAGGGAAAAAAGAGACAGGCATTCCTGGTAGATAACTATTACAATGGCTACTCTAATTTCAAGAAACGTCTGATCCATGATCATATTGAAATCCGACAGAAGATCATGTCGCCAAAAGATCTGGAACAAGAAAAGAAGAAGTGGGATAAGATCACCTGGATCATTGTCATTGTTGGCGTTGCAGTCTGTGCACTAGTATATTTTCTTTCAAATTGAAAACCTGCAGTACGTTTTTACCTGTATCGGACAGCTTGTTCTTCAGCAAAGCAAGCTGTCCTTTAGTTTTGCTTGAACATACTCCATATTGGATCTGTCCGTCTATTTCAGACAAGTGCGTATCACATCCAAACGTGTTATTCTAGTGCTAATGGAATCGCATTGACAGAAAGGGGAAATGTCATGTCAGAAGATCATGCATCCAAATCAAGATACGGCATATGGCTGCCAGGATCTGATGAACTTGATATAGGCCATTTTTCCCGTCTGTTTGATAACAAAAGTGAAAGCTATAAGCTGTTCTGGTTTCAGGCAATTATCCGTAAGGTAAATGAAGGCAGAACAGAACTGTCTTTTGATGAGCTGATCAATGACATGATCTGTGATGCATGGTATATGGTGACAGAATACCATCTTAACCTTGGCCCCAGTGATGCGATTGAAAGAGTCGTTAAATATATCAATGAAAAAGAAAAGATTTCTCCCACCGAGAAAAAGGAGAAGATTCTGGCATATCTTGACAACACAGATGATAAGCAGGTCAGGTTTTATAAGAAAAAACTGATTGAAAAAGTTCCCTATCGTCTGCAGGCTCCCTTTCTGGAAGGAGGAGAGCACTTCTGGAATGGCGGAACCCATGCAGTTGCGGAACGAATTAATCAGCAGCCACACCTGATTTATTATTTTGAGGACATATTAACAAATTGGTGAATTCTGTGGCTACTGTACTTGTTCATGTACAGTAATGTTAAGCTGGTTGATTATCTTCATTCATGTGAGGTGAATTCCATGGATGGTGAAA
>NZ_JAZHUW010000030.1:0-26918 GCF_036453465.1 Lactimicrobium sp. | reverse complement strand
AAATTTATAGAGACTATGTTTAAGTCAAAAAAACAAGCACCGGAATCCAGTGCTTGAATTCAAATTTATTGCTTAACGGTTAAGCCGTGAACTGTAACGGCAGATACGCTTCTACGACGTGAAGAAATCAGAATCTTGCAAAAAGTTTTCATGTAACAAATTGCATTTTCTGCCTGTGACGGGGTATCGACATCCTGCTGGATGTGTTTTTGTGCATGTAAGCGATTGCGCGTGTCCAACAGGCATTTTCTTATACTATAATGAAGCGTGTAGAAGGAGAATACATATGGGAAAACCAGTAGTATTAGTTGTAATGGATGGTGTTGGCTGGACTGAGAAGGACCATGGCAATGCTGTTCTGCATGCGTATAAGCCGCAGATTGATGAGCTGATGACAAAGTGGCCGCACACAACGATCAAGGCATCGGGTGTTGCAGTTGGTCTGCCGACCGACAAGGACATGGGCAACTCTGAGGTTGGCCATAATGCTCTTGGCTGCGGTCAGATTTATTCACAGGGTGCCAAGCTTGTCAATGAGTCGATTGAATCCGGCAAGATCTATGAGTCTCAGGCATGGAAGGATGCTGTGAAGTATGCCAAGGAACATGATGGCAAGCTGCATTTCATCGGCCTGCTGTCTGATGGCAACGTGCATTCCAATATCAATCATCTGATTGCCATGCTGAAGGAATCCAAGAAGGAAGGCCTGAAGCAGGTACGCGTGCATGCCCTTCTGGATGGCCGTGACGTACCGGAGACAAGTGCTCTGCAGTATGTGGATCAGCTGGAAGATGTCATCAAGTCTTTGAACGATGACAATTATCATTGTGCTATTGCCTCCGGCGGCGGCCGTATGGTCATTACCATGGACCGTTATGAAGCTGACTGGGGTATGGTTGAAAAGGGCTGGCACATTCATGTCATGGGTGATGGCAGAAAGTTCTCTTCTGCCCGCGAGGCCATTGAGACATACCGCAAGGAAGGCGGCTATACTGATCAGTATCTGCCGGGCTTTGTTGTTGCTGACAAGGATGGCAATCCGGTTGGCACCATCGATGATGGCGATTCCGTTATTCTGTTCAACTTCAGAGGCGACCGTGCTGTCGAGATTTCCAAGGCATTTGACTACATGAACAAGGGATTCAATGCCTTTGATGAAGTCAAGAAGCCGAAAGTATACTATGCAGGCATGCTGCAGTATGATGGCGATCTCAAGCTGCCTGAGCACTTCCTGGTTGAACCGCCGCACATTGAGCACACAATGAGCGAGTATCTGGTGCAGAAGGGTGTGCACAGCTTTGCATGCTCTGAGACACAGAAGTTCGGTCATGTGACATACTTCTGGAATGGCAACCGTTCTGAGAAGTTCTCTGAAGAACTGGAAGACTGGGTTGAGATTCCTTCTGATATTATTCCGTTTGATAAGAAACCTTGGATGAAGGCCTGCGAGATCACCGACAAGATGGTTGAGGCCATTGCGTCTGGCAAGTATCAGTTCCTGCGCTGCAACTATCCGAATGGCGACATGGTCGGCCATACCGGTAACTATGAAGCAACCATGATCGGTGTTGAGTCTGTTGACCTGATGCTGAGAAGACTGATGGATGCCTGCAAGAAGTATGACTACACCCTGATTGTGACAGCAGACCATGGCAACTCAGATGAGATGTATGACAAGGGAACAAACCCGGATGGCACACCGAAACCGAAGACATCTCATTCTCTGGCAAGAGTTCCGTTTGCCATTTACAATGGACCGGAAGGCACAGAGATGAAGGAAGGAGACGACTTCGGCCTGGCAAATGTTGCGGCTACGGTCGTCAAGATCCTTGGTTATGAGAAGCCTGAGTGGTGGCTGGAATCCATCATCAAGTAATCATCACGACATTTAAAAGAGGATGTACAGTGAATCTAAGTGAAGATTTACTGGCACCCTCTTTTTTTGCTTTCTTTGATTACTTTTTCAGATTGATCTTGTCATCGAAATATACAAGGCAGCGTAGAGTAAGGCCGGCTGCAATTGCCGCAGGGAAAAAGATTCTGTCTGATTCTGTCATGCCAGCTTTCAGCAGGCTGGATGCTGCAAAGAAATGATTGTAAGTTAGTTTGATCAGGAACCAGATCCCCAGAACGATGAAGAAGTATTTGGTTCTTCCACGCAGCTTTTCCATGGCATCTCCTTTGCACAGCAGATATGTAACTTTTTTGAGTCTGTAATGATAACGTTAAATATGTAATTACAGTTTCATTATACAGAGTGAAGTAATAATGGAGACGGTAATCATGATCGTAATGGATTTGAAACTTGATAATTTTAAGGCATTCAGGAATTTTCATCTCAATATGTCTTATCCAAAAAAGGTTGTTCATTCGACGATCATGGATGAGTGTCTGAAGGGAAGAACAAATTTCAGATATAAGAAGCTGAATATTCTGGTGGCTGGAAATGCGACAGGTAAGACGAGTCTTGGCAGAGTGATGGCAGATATTTTTGCATTTATTTCTCGCAAAGAATATCTGGCTTTAGTCAATGATATTTCTGATCAGAGCAGGCCAGCTTTCTTTTCAATTGATTTTGTGCCGGATGGAAAGCTGGAATTATATCAGTTGAAGACAGTATTTGATGCGTCTGCAAATGGCCAGTATGCCAATGAAATGATTCATGCATACCTTAAGAAAGCCAACATTGATAATGGAGACAGTTGTGAGAAATGTATTGAGAGGATAAATTCTGTTAACGAAACAGAAAAGCTTTGGAATGCTGTGCTGGAGGAAATTCCTCCGATTTCCTGGTATCTCGCCTCATCATCTAATAATCCATTTGTGCATATTCGCAATAATGCGAATGATGATTATCTGAAGGTGTTTTCTACTGTGCTGCAGGCAATTGACCCATCAATTGAGAAAGTAAGCAGAATTGATGGAACATCCGATTCTTATATGATTCATCTGAAAGATATTGATGTCATCATACAGCAAGGACAGATATTAAAAGAAGATCTGCTTTCCAGCGGTACAAGAGCCGGCATAGATATTGCGGATATGATGTCATGGCTGCTTAAAGACCTGAGCAGATTCTTCTATTGTGATGAAAAGTTTGCGTATGTAAGCAGCGATATCGAAAAAGCTTTTCTGGCAGTGATGGTTGAATCTCTTCCGGAAAATGGGCAGATATTCTTTACTACACATAATCTGGATATTCTGGATATGCAATATTCCAAACATTCATTCTGTTTCTTGAAGAAGAACGTAAATGATGAAAAAATGCCGATTTCCTGTGCATGGGCATCAGACTATTTGAAACGTAATACAGATTCTGTACGAAGCGCAGTTGAAAATGATTTGTTTTCAGTGTCTCCGTCTGTGGATCTTGTTTATAAGCTGGCTGATCTTGAGAAACGAGTTGTCTGATGGCTTTGAAGAATTATTGCTGTTTTGTAGAAGGTGCTGATGAGAAAAAGATCATTGGTACACTCAAAACTGATATGAAACTGATTCAGCCTGGAAAAGTGTATGTTGTTAATCCGGTTCAGGAAAAAATCCCAATGAGCAGGATTCTGAAAGCAAATAATAAACTGATTTCTTCAAGCATGAATGTTTTAAGGGTTATTTGCGTGACTCAGGTAAAGAACCTTGAAGATGAGCTTATCTGCAGCTGTGATATCAGGAATATTCGTGAACTGACAAATAGCAGATCAGACCGTGAGTATAAATCAGATTTGATTCGCATTACAAATCTGGCGGAGAGACTGAAGAAATGCTGTTTTTGCAAAGAGCTGTTCTGGAGTAAAGATCCGGACGGTGCATTTAAAGATATTCAGAATCAAGCTGATAAGATCTGGCTGTAGGCTTCACATAATGAAAAAACAGGGGCAGCTGCCTGTCAGGCAATGGCTGCTCCTGTAAAAGGAAAGGATATTGTTATTCCTGTTTCTCTCTTTCTTTGATCAGGAATACGACGATGAACAGTAATCCTGATAGGGAAAAGAAGAGAACTATTTCCCAGGGAAGAACATTTGTGGAAACACCAGTCTGCACACCAGTTGTACTGTTTGCTGGTATTGTTGGTTTTGGTGTTTCAATTGAGGGTGTTACAGATGTTGGCGTTGGTGTAGGTGTATTGTCATCTGTACCAGGACCATCTGGCTGGTGTTTGTCTACCAGAGTGATATCAGATGTCTTTTCACCTGTTTTGGTGTTGTCATGAACAGTTGTGGTGATAGTCATATCACCATCAATGTTCTGGATCAAGACATGCATGTACCAATTGCCAAGCTCGTTGTTGTCATTGTCAATTGCCTGCAGGTGATACCAGTAGTCACCAACACCTTCAAATGAGATTTCAATGGCATAGTCTGTTCCATCTGCCTTGGCAATCTCGATGATGTCCTGATTGCCTTGTGCTTCTTCAGGCATAGGCTCACTGCCTGTATCACCTGTCAGGATGACCTGATAGGTCTTCTGGGCACTGAGTCCGCTTGATGAGAAGACAACATTGATCGGCATTCTCAGAGTCAGGCTTGTACCTTTTGCCAGTATGGGCTGTATTGTCAGGCAGGAGAGAAACAATGCCAGGCCAATGGCAATCCATTTATGAATCAATTTACTTTTAAGAATCTTCATCCTTTCCCTCCTTGTAAGAGTGCCTGTGTTCTTATCCGCATCATTCATAATTTGCTGGATAAGAGACAATAACAGCAGTTCTGTCACGTTCCTGATCAGAGGAACAGGTAGACAGTGTCAGCAGATGGGTTACATTTGGATCTGTAACAACAGAGTTCAATGCAGAAGCATTGCTATATCTGGCATTGGTGCTGATATAACTCAGATAACCTTGAGGATCATCATCCACAGCTGCGGGATCAAAGACCCAGGCATCATTGTCTTCAACAACCATGACTGCAACTACGGTTACCGGGATTTTCTTTCCCGGCAGCAGTAATGTGCCCGTTGTATTGGTGTTAAAGAAGTCCTGATCGAGATACAGGTCAAGGTCACCGAACATTTCATGTTTTTCCATGTGGTGGCCATAGATCAGCTCATTGAAATCCGTGAAGTTTGGATCACACCTTGTATCCAGGAAGATACTGCCGGCAAGAGAATACTTTCCATAGACATCTTTGTTAAGATATTCTTCGTTGTTATTACCTTGAACAATCGGATAGTCAATATTTGTACCATCTAAAGTGATCCAGGCCATAACATCCGGATTGATGGCACGCAGCTCATCAAAGGACGGCTTATCCCCTGTCGGCTTCTTCTTACGGATTTTGACGGATAAAGACATAGATGCAGCATAGATACTGTTATTGTCCCAGATGGAATACAGGCTGTATGCCATCGCAATCAGGATAGACAGGATGATGATCACATCCAATATCCGATTCAGCACTTTCAACAGTTTCTTTGCCATCTTGTCTTATCAATCATTCTTTCTATTAAGCGTGACGCTTCTTGTTAGCTGCGAAGTAAGCAATACCGCCAATCACAGCAATGCCGAGGATCATGAAATACGGAGCATTAGATGTGAAGATACCAGTATCGATGGTGGTATCTCTCGTATTAGTGATAGTAACAGCGTTATCCTGACCAGCAACCATAGGGATAGTTTTTGTCAGATCGGAAGTGGATGCTGTACCACCGGTTGCTAAAGAATAAGTTGTATCATAGCCATCTTTGGAGTAGTCAGCTTCCATAACAAGCCATGAAACGCCAGCAGGAATATTTCTAAGTGTGATTGTTGTGCCATCAACGACTGTGTATGTCAGTTTTTTTGTTCCTGTCCAGTCAGGATCAATGCGTGTCAGTTGACTGGCATCCGGAGCATTGATACCGTCCACAAAAATTGTAGATTTAACAGTTTTGTCCGATGTTAAAGTTACTGTCACAGTGAACTTCTTTGTTGTATCGCCTGTGTTACCAGAAACTTTCTTTGTAAATGAAAGTTTGCCAGCTCCATAAGTGTTAGTGATGGAATCAACTTTATTTCCGGTATATTTATTAACCAGTTTAACAGAAGAAATCTTGAATGTACCATTATCGTTTTTTACGTTTAGAGCAACACGGTAACTATTTTCGCTGTAGGTGACACCTGCCGTTGTGCCTGCAACCTCATGGAAGTCATAGTAGTAAACGCCAGGATTTTTATAAGTGCCTTTTGTTGTGACATTGACAGCAACTGCATTGCCTGCTGTTGTTGCAGCGCCGCTTGCTGTATAGGCAGCAGTGTCGAGCGTAACGGTAGCAGGTACAGCTGCTGCGATTGCGGTCTGCGTTGTAGAATCAAGAGCGCTCAGTTCCTGCACAGTATCTGTTGCAGTATTCCATGTTGTGTTTTTAACAGCTGCCAGTGATGCTTCATTGGCAGTGGTTTTTGTGGCACCAAATTCACCAGAAGAAAATGTGAATGTTTCAGCCGGGCTTGCATAGTTAGCAGCATCCTCATTTGCAGGCAGTGTCAGTGTGTAAGTCTTTGTGAATGAACCAGCTGTTGTCGTTGTTGATGCTGTGTCATCAGCCAGTGCCGGGAGTACACTTGTGCCAGCCAGTGTTACTGCAGCAAGTGCGCTAAGAAGAATGTTTCTTGTTTTTGTGAGTTTGTTTTCCCTCATGTTTGTTTTCCTCTCTTTTCCTTTTTGACGGGATTTGTTTTTGCTGTTTTATATGCCCCTTCTTCGTAGAAGTGTGAGCACTTTTCCTTTGATGCTTTTGATGGGGATTGCCCCATAGATACGGCTGTCTCCTGTTTCCATGCGGTCATCATTGAGGATGAATACACTTCCTTCAGGGACAGTATATGGATACGTCAGCATACCAGGATCGTCGGTGGAGAACAGGATTTCTCCGCTCTCTGTAACACCGTTGACCTGTACACTGCCGTTTCCGCTGATTTCAACGGTATTACCAGACAATGTCAGGATTCTGCCAAAGTGCAGAGAACCATCTGCCTGGTAGAGAACCACATCACCAGATCGCAGTGTTGATTCCAACCGGAATCCAAGAACCAGATCACCATCTTTCAATGATGGGAACATATCATTGCCATTCACTCGTTTCAGAAACAGGATTTGAGTAAATAGCACGGCGATAATCACAATGAAGATGCCAGCCCGGATGAGCAGATGGACATAGCCTTTCCAGAGCGGCTGATCCTTTTCAGGATTGTTTCTCAGCCTGTCATCATTCTTCCTCATCTGTCATGACTCTTATTGAATCTGCGTTTGAGATACAACACATAGCAGATCGTGATGCCATCCAATAACAGGAATGCTACAAAGTACCAGAAGTTATCTCGGATATAGACACCAGTTTCTGGAATGGAGAATTCCTGGTTGGTGATTGTTACGGTGCCTGCAATGTCCGCATCCTGCACTGTAATCTGATCTGAAGCAGGATCGTATGAAACAGGATCAATATCACCTGTTTTCTTTAAAGTATAGGAAGCGATATAGCCATTGCCTTCTTTGTTGTAGAGAATATGGCCGGTTTTCACCTTGTCGCCATTGCCATCCAGTTCATAGACAGAATAGCTGTCGCCAACGTTAAGATCCAAAAATTCTGCAGAACCAATTCTCTTGGTAACACCATTCTCTGTCAGCTGATAGGAAGCAGTGCCATTCGAATATGTAATGGTCAAAGTTTCTACCAGATTGTTATCAGTGTTATACAGACCGAACGAGAATGTTCCATCCGGTGGAGTCGTTAATGTACTGCCATCTTTATCCTGGAATTCCTTGACAAGATTCAGAGAAGCTTTGTGATTGTAGGCTGTGTAGGTATACGTACTGCCACGATAGTTGACCGTGACACCCTGATTAGCCCAGGCTGCAACCTGATCAGCCGTATTTGTTACAAGGCTGCTGTCAACTGTACTTCCCCACTCCGTTGATTCATTAGGATAATTACCTTTTGAATCAGCTCTTGCCATCGCGATCAGTATTGGTGAAGTATTTCGTACATAACCAGCTGGTGCATACTTTTCTACAATGGCATAGACAGTATTGAACTGCAGTTCTGCAGTACCTGTTTCAAATGTCAGTTTGCCATTGCTGTCAGTCGTAGCTGCTTCCAGCGGATCACCAGTGTATGTCCATTTCCCATCATCTGCCTGGGTGGCTTTGTAGAGCTCAAATACGGCACCTGACAGTGTCCTGGTAACATTGTCCTGATCTGCCTTGATGAGATTTATTACAGGACTGTTGGAGAAACCGAAGCTTGCATCAACGTTATAACTGACAGTCTTTGTTACGGTGTTATAGCTGTCTGTGCTCAGACCATACCAGTGTGCGGTATTAGTGTAAGTAACAGGAGTTCCAGGGGAAGCATCAATCGATGCCTTGTATGTGATTGTCAGCTTCTTGCCATCCGGAACGGTCATGGTCAAGACTGTCATTTTGTTGGCAGTATCTTTTGTAATGCTTAAGGTCCAAAGACTGGAATCAAGGGCATTGCCATTGCTGTCCTGAATTGTAACCGTTGAAGGATCAACGGTCATTGACCCAGGTACTCCATTTTCTGTTGAATATCCCAGCTCATCTACCAGTGTCAGTGTATCAGTATCAGGTGAGAGATCCAGACTCATAGGATTGACCGCAATCGTAAATGGAACGGAACCGTTTGATACATCACCTGCTGATTTGGAAACCGTGTGTGTTTTAACCGTTGTTGTCACTTTGCTGGTAGTAACAAGATTGTTACTGCTGTTATAAACATTCATGGTGTTTGTATACGAAGTATCTTTACCCATGATGTTATCTGAATTTGTCACCCGCATGACAACCTGTACCTGCAGGTCTTTCTTATCGATCTGGCCAGGTGTGCCCTTTTGCAGATTATCTGCCATGAAGACAATTTTTCTGCTTTCAGAATCATAGTAGGCATAAGCACTTCCCTGAAAATTTACGTTTTTGCCATCGATTGTTGTATTCTTTACACCAATATCTGTCCAATTACCAGTTCCAAGGTCATCGGTGCTGATCTCTGGCATGGTTGGCGCATTGGTTGCACTTCGCAATCCATCTGGAATCCAGAAATACCTGACGTAAACAGGTTCCATGCCTTCCGGCACAACGTCTTCTACTTTGAATTTGCCAGACTCATCACCTGCATAGTTGATAGCCAGAATGTAGTCAACATATGTTCCGGAAGTGAGTGTCTGAGTTCCTTCGTTTGTGTTGTAAGATGTCAGGATTCTGTCGATGGCGTGATTTGGGGCAACTTGTGTATCACTCCAGGTCTTTGTATCAGCATTGTATGTACCATACTCACCAAATTCCTTGAAGTTTGTGCCCTGACCAAGGACATACAGAGTTGCTGTATTGACATCGTTCCAGCCAAGAGTAGAATTTGATCTTTCCTGCAATATGTTGTAGTACGTTGTCTGCGTCCGGGCATTATCAGATGGCTTATTGTTAGGATAAATAGCCACGATGATATACATTGTCTTTCCGTTTGGAATGGCAATATCATTGTTGAAAGTCAAAGTGCCAGGGCCGTTGCCATCAAGCTCCCATGTATAGTTGGATGAATCAATCTGCTCAAATGAGGAATCTGCAGATAACTCGGCATAGTTTCCATAGGTCTCTGTAACGGAGCTGCCTTCATCCGGCGTATTGCCGAAGTAGATGCCAACAATAGAATCTTTGGTGGCATGGCTTGGAGTTGTTCCTGGAACATCATGCAGCTGCATTCCAGCAGGCACCTTGGTGCCATCTACCGTGATGATCCAATACAGCTTGCCTTTGTCAAAGCCATTGGATGTGTCATTAGGATCATAATACCAGGCATACTTATGGGCGGAATAGTCAGTGGAACCAGTAACGGTTACGTTGGTTTTAACACTCATGGCTGGCAGGATGTAGGAAGTGCCGCCTGTGCCGATAATTGTTCCGCTCAGTGTGAAAGTATTGCTTGTCTTGACACTGCTGAATGCACCTGTAATAGGTTTTGCATAGTAGGTCAGCAGGAAGGAACCCTTGCCAAATGTGCTTTCCAGCTGCTTCGGAGACAGATTGAAGGATGTCATGTCATTAATATTGAGCCAGATTGTTTCTGTCGGCTTCCTGGCTTCCATGGCCTTGACGACATCACTGTCAGATCCATTTGATACAGAGGAGTTGACACCATCCTCATAGTAATCCAGCCTCAGATAACCTGCGTAATGGAGATATTGACCATTATTTCCCAGTGTGTCATTAAACTGAGAAGAAGAAACATCCCAGATGGCATTTTCATTGACGACGACCTGGTACTCATAACTGCCGGCAGGGACTTCAATCGCACTGTTTGAGGAAGACTTGGACCAGGTGGAATTACTGTAGGTATATACGGAATTACCGGCAGTGGGACTCTGCAGAATGGCGGATTTTGTTGCTGCGCCAATAATCTTTCTGTCCCAGTGCTGCTGTTCAAAACTTGTCTGATCTGAACCTCCGGAAAGAGATTTGTTGCCAAGAGACGACTTGTCATTTGAAAAAAGAGAAGCACGGTTGTTAATTTTGACCTGTCCCGCTGTGAAGATTGGCTTCATTGTCAGATTCACAGTGATTGTCAGAGTCTTGCCTGGAGCAGCATCACCAATGTACAGGTTAAAGCCCGGATACTCATTTGTTCCCTTGATGGCATAATAGGGAGCCGTGCTGGAACTTGTGCCTGCTGGTACAGATACCGTTGTACTGCCATCAGTGATCGTGAAATCATGGAAGCCTAGATTCGGAAACTCTTCTGTAGGCGTAATTGCATTCCAGAGTGTTGCTTTGTCAGCATTTTGTGTATTCTCTGAGCCAAAATAATCTGAAATTTTCAGGTTTTTCAGGGACCATGTATTGTTACTGTCTGTTGTGACCGTAATTGTGTATGGGATTGTGAGTGTGCTGTCTTTGTTCTCAATGACAGTGCCGGCTTTTTTTGTCATCACTGCGCTGGCATGTGGCGTGAATGAAGAAGAAACAGCATTGTGTTCATAGGTTTTTGAATACGGCGTTGCTGTATTTGTAATGGCGCCATTCGCTTCCGATCCAGTGCCTACGTAGTCAGAAGAAAGTTTTACCTTGTAATGCAAAACTCTGACTTCATTAGCTTTCATATTACCGACTGTCCATAGCATGGTACCTGGATCGGAAGCTGACTTATCCACCGAAAGCTTTACGCTGCCATGAGCTGATGAGCTGCTGCCTGAGATAATTTCTTCATATACGGAAGCACTTGTCTCAGACGTCAGATTCACTGAAGTTGAAGTGATGCCAACATAGGAATCGACAAAGCCAGCATTAGTTGTGAAGTGATCCTGTACGGTGACCGCCGGCATATCCGCATCCCCTGCTGAAATGGTCAGAGTATAGCTGAGATAGGAATTTCCATCCGTATCTTCTGAGTATTCAGGAGATGATTTCTGCAATGACAGATCAGATGATTTTGCGTCTGAATCTGCATCGAAGTTGATTGCAATATCCAGATTTCCAAGTTTAACGACCTGCTTGTAATTATCGCGTATCTGTTCAGGATCTGGCGTTGCTGTGAAGGTCAGGCTGCCATTTTGAATCTTGAAGTCTGTACCTTCATTGGTAAGCAGATCAGAAAGATATGTTTTATCGACCTGCAGCGTAATACGCTGGCCTTCTGCCGTAATGGTTCCGGCATTATTGCCATTTGCATCCTGAACTGCACCGCTGGAAACGGTAGGGTTTGTCAGTATTGACGGTAAATCAAGATAGAGTGTTCCATCATTGTTATACAGTTGCTGGGCAGAGATACCGCCAAAACGGACTTTGAATTGCAGCTTTGCAAACATGGAAATGGTGGTACTGCTGTCAGATACCGTAACCCAATCGTTGCCATCCTGATAGGAAAGCTGATAATCTGTTGTCAGATAATCAGCCAGGTTCATAGGTGCCGCAGATGATGTATTTGTATCTTCTGCCAGTACCGGCATCGGGCTGATCAAGGTACCAAGTACAATGGCAATCATGCATATGACTGCACCAATTTTCTTTCCTAATACAGTTTTCATCTCATCACCTGACCTGTTCTTATCTGCCACCATATCTGTTGCGTACTGATATGGTACTCTATTTTTCCTGAGAAAATAAAGACGATCTTATATTTTCTTTATGATGATCGGGAGAGGAAAAAACGGTATCGTGATATTACGTATGAACCTGCGCAAGCAAAAATATGCACAATAGCCCCGAATTTCCCCCTGTTACGCAGTAAGAATACTTATTACTGAGCGGGATGCAAGAGGATTGACCAGAAAACAAATATTTGCTGTTGAAAAATACAAAAGGCAGGATGAAATTTGCGGATCATGCAGTTTTAATAGGTCAATTGTTTATTCTGCTATGCAAGTACGATGATGGAGTGAATGCTGACTAACAGGCTGGAGAGTGCTCATGCATAGAGAAGTCCATCTACGCCATAGATCTTTCCAAGTATTAACATGGCAGGAATTAGGACGATGATCTGTCTGAAAAGGATAAGCATGGTTGCGGTGACAGACTTGCCAATGGACTGCAGGAAGGAAGATCCAACCATCTGGAAGTTGTCCAGGAATATTAACATGAGGTAGATTCTCAGGCATTTGACAGAGAATTCGTTATAGAGATCATTGGTGGAGCCAAAGATACGGACAATGCTCATGGGAGCGAGCTGGAACCAGATGGTCGCTGCCAGCATCAGTCCTCCAGATATCACCAGCAATGTTTTGAGAATCTTTCTGACTCTTGTGTTCAGGCCGCGGCCATAGTTATAGCTGATGATCGGCTGGGCACCGGAACAAAGACCAGTGATGGCATTCTGCAGAATGGTGAATACTTTCATGGTAACACCAAGGGCAGTCAGCGGAATTTCAGCACCGTACTTGCTCATGGCGCCATATTTGACAAGCAGGTTGTTCTGGAAGTAGAGAACGATGACAATGGCAACCTGTGTGACAAAGCTGGACAGACCATGTCTGGCATCATCTTTGACGTATGGCAGACAATGCTCAAAGGATTGCTTTGACAGCTGAATGGTTCCCTTCTTCTTTGCCAGCCAGACGATACACACAATGGCACTGCCGATTTGTCCCATGACGGTGGCCAGAGCGGCACCTTTGACACCCCAGTGGAAGACATAGATGGTCAATGGATCACCGATCATATTGATCGTAAAGCCTGTTAACATGCTTTCCATGGCAACCTTTGGCCCGCCATTGCCGCGGACAATGCTCATGGCACCGCACGGGAAGATGTTGCACAGGGTACCGCCAACGATGATGTATCCATAGTCAAGTGCATAGGGCATGATATCTTTGGTGGCACCAAACATGGAGCACAGCTGCGGTAAGAAGATGGTTAATACGATTGACAGGAACAAGCCTGAGATGACAAGAGCACTCAGGCCGGCAGCCATCCCCTTTTCGGCCTGCTCCTTCTTGCCTTCACCAAGTTTCAGATTCATGTAGCTGGCGGTGCCATCACCGATTAACAGACCGATGGCAATGGCAAGCTGTGTCAATGGGAAGATGACATTGGTGGCACCGTTGCCAAGGTAGCCGACACCATTGCCAATGAAGATCTGATCCACCATGTTGTAGAAAGCATTCAGTACAAGTGATATGACACTTGGCACTGAGAATTCAAGTAACAGCTTTCCGATTGTTTCACTTTCATATCGTTTTACATCACGTTCCATACAATCTCTCTTTTCAATTGCTTAGAAATATAACTATCTCATGAAAAGAAAACCCTTATTTCTTCAGGTTTTCAATCATTTTCTTTGTAATGGCAAGCCACTGTTGCTGTTCTTCTTTTGAGATGCCTTCCACCAGACTGCTTTCCAGAGATTCCACATCCGAGACAACCTGATCGTGGTATGTCCTGGCCTTTTCACTTGGAATGATCTTTTTCAATCGGCCGTCATAGGAGACTGATGCCCGTGTGATCAGGCCATCGTCTTCCATCTTCTTGACCAGAATACTGGCCGAAGGAGCCCGCAGGCCGAATTCTTCCTCCAGGTCTTTCTGGAAGATGTCCTTGTCTTCATGGTACAGAATGAAGTGAAGTGCCCTTCCCTCAGCTGCACTGTACTGGCCGTGGAAAGCCTGTCCGTCCATCGCCCTTCTCATGCGGTTGGACAGAATGCCGATATATCTTGAAACATGCTCGTCTTTGATCATATCCCTCTCCAGATAGTTAGATAACTATATATTCTATGTAAGAATACAGCAGGCAGAGGGATTGTCAACAGCCTTGTCAAATATAAGCGATTACTCTATGATGATGTTAGAGAACGGCTGTTGGGGAACGGCAGAAATGTATCAAATGATCGTGACAGTCATAATCGTTTATTATATAGGGAAGGAAAGTATGAAGAAAAGAGATCTCATTAAGGCAATCGCATTGGTTGTGTGTGGAACGGATATCGTTCTGCTCAATCTGAGCAGTCTGATCAATGAAATACTGATGCTTGTCATCTGCTTTGTCTTTCTGGCATTACTTGCCGTGCTTGGGGTTGTATGGCTGCGTACGGATAAAGAAAAAGAGGTTGAACGCAAAGAAGCAGATGAGACATTGCGGACGGCTTTCTATTGCGGCTATACCATTCTGATTGTGATGTCCTTTCTGATCCGCTATGCAGGAAAGTAGGAGATTATGAAGAAGAGATATCTGATTGGGGAAATCTGTATTGCCATGTCGTTTACAATTGCGATTCTGATCAACATTGCGGCTGGTCTCAGTAAACCTGTATTGCACGTGTTATATGCTGTATTTGCGGCAGAGCTTGTGATCTCAGGTATTGTGTACTATCGCACAGATCAGAATGTGACAGTGAATCTTGAGAAGGGATTGAAGATTCTGAATAGTGTAATGATCGGATGCTTTCTGATCATTCTGCTGGTGGTTGTATCGATCTGAGAAGTGTCCTCAAGGCATGGGAAACCATGTCTTTTACTATGCGCGAAGGTTATAGCGCAATGCAGAAATAGCATGATGCACAAAAGAAGAAATGCATTATCTTGATTGCGCAGAAAGAATACTGCAGAGAGTGTGAGACAAGTATATGAGAACATGGCTGATTACAGGTGCTGGATCTGTCCAGGAATCGTGTTCTTACCGTGGCTCTGGAAGTGACTGATGATGCATCAAGAAAAGCAGCCATTGAAGATGCAGCTATTGAGGATATGCACCTGGTGTTTGAGACAAACTACTTCGGATCAGTCAGTATGATCCAGTATGCTCTGCCATATCTGCGTTAGTCTGAAAATGCCGCAATCGTGAATGTGACTTCCATAGGTGTGCACTTTGATAATGCCGTGGGCAATGTTTTTTATGTATCCAGCAAAGCAGCATTGGATATGACGACGACAGTGCTGCGCAATGAGGTCAGACCGTTTCACATTCAGGTGATGCTGGTAGAACCGGGTACGTTTAGAACGAATTTCCGTGTGGATGGTGTAACCGCACATGGTAAGAGAAGTGACACTTTATATAAGGAAAGCCATGCGAGTGTGGACAATCTGAAGAATCATCTGTTCAATCAGACTGGTGATCCAAAGAAAGCAGGCAGGATCATTTTCGATCAGGTGAATCAGGAGACGATTCCGGAGATTCTTGTGTTAGGGGGCGGCATGGTGGACGCTGAAGTGGCCACTCTGCAGGCAAGGATTGAGAAAGTCAAGGCATGCAGTGAGATTGCAAGGCAGACTGATTTCAATACAGAAAACGAATAGCTGCATATTTGAAAGAGGTATCGCCGCATGACTGTTATGCAGTGTATGATGCTGGTGAAAAATGAGTGAGGATAAGAGAATGGCAGAAACATTTACATTGAACAATGGTGTTAAGATGCCGGTTATTGGGCTGGGCACCTTCCTGATGGATCCGGATCATGCTGAGCAGGCTGTCTATGATGCCCTGCAGGCAGGCTATCGTCTGATTGATACAGCCAATGGCTACATGAATGAAAAAGGTGTAGGCCGCGGCATTAAGAAGTCTGGTGTCAGAAGAGAGGATATCTTCCTTTCCACAAAGCTCTGGCCGTCTGTGTATGAGGATCCCAATGCCGTGGATGATACATTGGCAAGACTGGGTACAGATTATGTGGATCTGCTGTTTATCCATCAGCCTTCCGGCAATTGGGAAGCTGGCTACAGACAGCTGGAAAAAGCTTTGAAGGAAGGTAAGACAAAGGCCATCGGTATTTCCAACTTTCATGATGAAAAACTCAGGAAACTGCTTGAGATTACCGATGTCAAGCCGCAGGTGATTCAGTATGAGAATCATCCGTACTATACAGCTGATGATGTCAGAGAGATTCTGAAACCTTATGATGTGCGCTTCATGGCATGGTATCCACTTGGACATGGCGATAAGTCTTTGATGCAGGAGGAAGTCTTTGCAAAACTGGCCAGAAAGTATGGCAAGTCACCAGCCCAGATCATCCTGCGCTGGCACGTACAGTTTGGCAATGTTGTCATTCCGGGTTCCACCAATCCGGATCATATCAAGGCTAATGCGGATATCTTTGACTTTGCTCTGACAGATGATGAGATGAATGAAATCGCAAAGATTAACGAGAACCGCCGCTATTATGCAGGTACGCCGGAGCAGGAAGCCAGATATGCCAATATCAGACCGGATTTCAACAGTCAGAAATAAGAGCGACATAATAGAAAGGTTTACGACTGATGAAAAAGCTTGTTGTTTATTATTCCTATACCTGTGGCAATACCAGAAGAATTGCAGAAGAGATTGCCAGAAAGATTGATGCAGATCTTTTATCACTTGAAACAGAAAAGCCCTATACCGGCAGCTATCAGGATGTAGTTGATCAGGGGCTGGATGAAGTCAAAAGGGGCTATACGCCAAAGCTGAAACCATTCTCTGTAAACCCAGCTGATTATGATGAGATCATCATCGGTACACCGACCTGGTGGTATGAGATGGCACCGGCTGTATTGTCCTTTATGAAGCAGACAGACTTTACAAACAAGCTTGTTGGCTTGTTTCAGACCAATGCCGGCTGGCCGGGAGACTGTCTTGAACACATGGCAGAACAGGCCAAGGCAGGAAAGGTGATTGCAGAGGGCTTGTTTACATTTTCTGCAGATGATGCAGACCGTAACAGAATGACATCTTCTCAAAAAGATGTGGATGCGTTTATTGAGAAACTTTAAGAAGGGGAAAAGCGATGAATCAGTTTACATATAGCTATCCAACCAGGGTTTACTTTGGTGATGATGCCTTCAGCACCATGATGAAGGCAGAAGTGGAAAAGATGGGCAGTGTGGTCATGCTTGCCTATGGCAGGGGTTCTTTAAAAAAGACCGGCCTGTATGAGATGATTGTGGATGCTCTTCAGCAAGCTGGTAAGAAGGTTGTTGATTTTGGAGGCATTATGCCCAATCCAACTTATGCCAAGGTGAAGGAAGGTATTGCTTTAGCCAAGCGGGAACATGTTGAATTTATACTGGCAGCCGGCGGCGGCTCGGTGCTTGACTGCAGCAAGGTCATCTCTGCCGGGGCAAAGAGTGATCAGGATATGTGGGATCTGCAGTATCACCAGCATCAGATGCCAACGGAATTTCTGCCTATGGGAGCGGTTGTGACAGCGTTTGGCACCGGTGCTGAGATGAATAATGGTGCCGTCATTACCAATGAGGAAACCAGACAGAAGAGCCCGCTGTTTGGCAGTTATTATTCCTTTGCTGTATTGTCACCGGCATTTACGATGACAATGCCAATGGGACAGGTGATCTCCGGTGCCTTTGATTCCCTGAGCCACTGCATGGAGACATACATGGGATCTCCCCGGGAAGAGAATGTCTCGGATGAGATCAATGAAGCTGTCCAGCGCAATATTATCCGCAATATCAGAAAGATATTGCAGAATCCGGAAAATGAGGATGTGCGCAGCGAACTGATCTGGGATGCGGCGATGAGTGAGAACGGTATGCTAAAGATTGGCAAGAAGACAGATTTCCAGTGCCATATGCTGGAACATCAGCTTGGTGCCTATACAAACTGCAATCATGGCAGAGGTCTGGCCGTGCTGCATCCCGTGCTGTACAAACACTATCTGCCGGAGGCAGAAAAGCAGTTTGCAAGACTCGCTGTCAATGTCTGGGGTATTGATCCAGCAGGCAAGAGTGAAGCAGAGCTTGCCAGTGCATTTATCCAGGCACTGCAGGATTTCATCAAGGAAATCGGCCTGCCCACAAGCCTGCATGAGATGAATATCAATCTGTCTGAAAAAGAAACAGAAGAGATTGCAGAATCCACGGTCCTGACAGGTGGATGTGTAAAGAAGTTTACGGCTGAGGAACTGCAGAAAGTATTGAATGAGTGTGCATAAAAGGAAGAGAGAAAAACGGGACAGTAAATTTACTGAACAGGATGAATAAGAAAAACAAAACAGGATTTGTTGTATCCATGATGTCAGCTGTTTGATAAAGAAATGGTGATACGTTTTCTGAAAAGCTGTAATGAATACCCGAAATAATAGCAACATGAAAGGCTGACATCTCTGCCAGCCTCATACAGATAAAGTGTCTGGCAGGCGTCGCCGCTCCTGCATCTCTTTTAGCCCTGAGGGCGCGTGGTTGCAACGGAATTTACCACCTCAAACACTTTAACTTCTTTGTTCGGTTATATTATACGCTGAATCATCTTCAACAAGAATGAACAAAATGACATCATGATCATCTTTCCGAAAAGGCTGATGGTATCAGTCTGCTCACGGAAATGGAAAACGCATTTGTGGTGTGGAAAGGAATGTTTCAGGGTATCATAAATGCAAATACCAGGAGAATAACTATGAATACATCATCCTATCCACGTATTCTGCAGAACAAGCTGTATCTCTATCTGACCGAATTCTTTTCGGGCATGGCAGTCATGGCCGTGGAGATCGGTGCTCAGAGGCTGATTGCTCCGTATTTCTCTTCCTCCCAGATTGTGTGGACCATCATCATCGGCATGATCATGATTGCCATGGCGGCCGGCAATATCTATGGCGGCAAAAAAGCAGATAAAGACCAGAATCCGGACAAACTCTATGGCAGGATCCTGTTTGCGGCCATCTGGCTGGCCTTGATTCCTTTTCTTGGCAAGTATGTCATTGTCGGCATCTCAGCACTTGTCATTTTCTCCGTCAATGCCAATTATCTGATCATTGCGGCGTTTGCCACATGTCTGATCGTGTTTGTATTTCCATTGTTTCTATTAGGCACAGTGACCCCATCACTTGCCAGATACACAATGCGTTCTCTGGAGGAAGGCGGCAGTGTGGTCGGTACACTGGGTGCTGCCAATACCATTGGCTCCATCCTTGGCACTTTCTTACCAACCTTTGTGACCATTCCCACTGTTGGCACCAACATCACCTTTCTGATCTTTGCCGGCATCCTGATTGCTTTGTGCATCATCTACTTTCTCAGTGAAAAACGCGGCCAGAAGAAAAGCGTAACAGCAGTGATTCTGTTTATTGTGGCAAGTCTGCTTGGTTATCAGACAAACTTTGCTTTCTGGCAGTCAAAAGACGGCATTCTGTATGAGGGTGAGTCTGTCTATAACTATCTGCGCGTACAGGATACACAGAAAGAGACGATTCTTTCCACCAACGTTTTGTTTGGCGTGCAGTCAATTCTGGAAAAGACCAACAGTCTGACCGGTATGTATTATGACTATGCAATGGCAGCACCCTACATGGTACAGAACCCCAAGGATGTGCTGATCCTGGGCATGGGCTCTGGTACATATGCGCACCAGCTGAATAAGTACATGCCGGGACTGAATATTTCGGGTGTGGAGATTGACGGAAAGATTACGGATCTGGCCCACAAATACTTTGCACTGTCGGAAGCCATTCCGGTCAGTGAGTATGATGGCAGGGCATATCTGAATGAGACAAAGGATACATATGATGTGATCATGGTAGATGCTTATCAGGACATTACTATTCCGTTTCAGATGTCTTCGGTTGAGTTTTTCAACAGTGTGAAATCACATCTCAAACCGGGCGGTGTGATGGTTGTCAACCTGAACATGCATGGCACAAAGCAGGGCGGCATCGCTGACTGGCTGTCGGATACGATTTCATCTGTGTTTGATAATGTCATGACCGTGGATGTGCCAAACAACACGAACAGAGAGCTGTTTGCCAGTGATCAGGATATGCGTACACAGCTGCAGAACCATATCAGTGAAGTAGAAGACAGACAGCTGAGAAACCTGTTGAAGCAGGTATCTTCCCAGTTATCTGTCTATCACACCAGCAATCACCTGTTAACAGATGACAAAGCACCGGTAGAACTGTTGGGTATGAAAGAGCTGGATAACATCATTCGTGAACAGGTCCAGCCATATAAGCAGATCTACAAAGAGGAAGGCTTACAAGGGTTACTGAAATCATTCTGACAGGGGGGGATTCTCTCCTGTTTTTTCAGGTGAAGAATTGATTGTCATGAAGATAAACTGGTGATTCTTAAGAATCAGTTTTTCAGCTTGACGGAATCAGGTTATGTTCTGGTAATAATTGTTATGTGAAAATGACTGATGTAAAGTCTGTTTGGTGTCTGGTAATTGAACATCAGCACATCTATTTGCGTATTTGACTTGTAAAGATAGTTGCCATAAATTTGCCAAAGTGTCTTATGATCATCGAAGAATTACGGCTATAATACTTGTATGGATATCTTGGGGAAAATTGTGAACTGGTTTCGTAAGGAAACAGAGATTATAAGACTGCAGTGGCAGATTCATTCGATGAAGGGACAGCTTCATCAGATTTATCAGAAGCTTGGTGAGGATTATGTGGCGGTGCACCGCAATGATCCAGATGATCTGAATGCGGATATGATTCAGGAAGCGGTTCGTCTGCAGAAGGGCATCAAGGACAGACAGTCATCGATTGATGAGATGCGCGGCATTGTGCGCTGTGCTGCCTGTGGAGAGCGTATTCCTAATGGATCTCTTTTCTGCCCGTACTGTGGCATGCGGCAGCCGGATCAGAAGGTCAAGGTTGTACGCTATTGTCCTGAGTGCGGTACCAAGCTGGAAGTAGATGAAGTGTTCTGTCATCACTGCGGGGCAAGGATTCCCCAGGATGATGCTGTGACGGAAGAGATTGTGCTTCATCAGAAACAGCCGGAAAAGAAAGAAGAGGAGAAAAGACCGCTGAACTGAGGCGGCCTTTTTGTCAGTTATGTCAGTCATTCTGCTTGTGGAAGATGATGCCTCCATCCAGAGTTCATTGTCTCTATATTTGAAGGAAAACGGCTATGAAGTGCTGTGTGCCGGCACCATTGCCAGAGCCAGGGAAATGGTGGAAAAGGATCCGGATCTGATTCTTCTGGATATCACGCTGCCAGATGGGGATGGCCTGTCCTTTTTCCGTTCTCTGGATAAACAGATTCCGGTTATCTTTTTAACAGCACGGGATGATGAATCTTTACAGATCAAAAGCTTTGATCTCGGGGCAGAAGACTATGTGGAAAAGCCGTTTTCTCCACAGGTTTTATTAAGCAGAATCCGCAATGTATTAAGAAGAACATCGCAGAACGATATTGTGGTGATTGACGGTCTTGTCATCGATATGAACAGTGCCCATGTATCACGCGATGGAAAAGAGATTGTATTATCCGCGATGGAATACAGGCTGCTGCAGATCTTTCTGGAAAACCGTGGAAAACTTCTGACAAGAGAATTCCTGCTGGATGAGATTGTGGAATCCTGTGGTGACTATGTCAATGACAATACATTGTCTGTCTATATCAGAAGACTGCGCAATAAGATTGAAAAAGATCCTGTACATCCTGAAATTCTGCAGACAGTGCGCGGCCTTGGGTATCGTTTCTCATGAAGGTATTTGCAAATCCGGAAATCCGCAGGGAAGCTGTGATTTCCCTGCTTGTCATTGCCGCTTTGTCTGTTTTGGGATTTGTTGTAAATGTGTATGCCGGCCTGCTGGTGCTTTTGTGCGGTGCTTTGCTGCTTGGAATTGGCTGGTATTTTACCGTACGGCGCTATCGTGCCATTGCCAGACTGTCCGAGGAACTGGATGAAGTACTGCATGGAAAAAAAGAGATCATGATCTCAGATATGCAGGAAGGTGAATTGTCCATTCTGCAGAATGAGATTGCCAAAACAACGATGCAGTTGAAGAATCAGGCAGATCATCTGGATGAGGACAGGAAGATGATGTCACGTGCTCTGGCTGATATTTCTCATCAGCTTCGCACACCGCTGACTTCTTTACATCTGAATCTGCAGTTATTGCGGGATGAACAGACATCCGACAAGCAGAAACAGATTATCCGCAGGCAGATGGCGATGTCATTGAATCATATGGAAAGCCTGGTGGAGCAGCTGTTGAAGATGAGCAGGCTGGATGCAGGTACGGTAGTGATGAAGAAACAGAAGATTTCCGTTTCTTCTCTGCTGGATGCGTCCATGGAGAACCTGCGCACTGCTTTGGATGTGCATGGTGTACAGGTATTAGAAGATGTGGGCAGTACGCAGGTGGTGTGTGATGTCTACTGGACAGGGGAGGCTCTTGGCAACATCATCAAAAACTGTATGGAACACGTGAGTGAGGATGGAAAGATTACCATTGCGGCGAAAGAAACACCGCTGTATACCGAGATTGTGATTCATGACAATGGCTGCGGCTTTGATGAGAGTGATCTGCCGCATATCTTTGAGCGTTTCTATAAGGGAAAGAATGCATCGCCCAATGCGGTTGGCATCGGGCTTGCTTTGGCTTCTTCTGTGATTGCAGCACAGGATGGAACCATCAAGGCTATGAATGATCATGGCGCCTGCTTTATCATCCGCTTCTATACCCAGACGATCTGAGATCTTAAGAACTGTGTCACTGTTTTGTCATCTTGATGAGGGATGATACAGGTGTACAGGAGGAAGACACAGATGGAAATCTTGAGAACAGAAGATCTGACCAAAATCTATGGGGAAGGAAACAACAAAACAGTTGCCCTGGATCATGTCAGTTTCTCGGTTAATAAGGGGGAGTTTGTGGCCATTGTGGGCTCTTCCGGCTCTGGCAAATCAACGTTGTTACATCTTTTAGGAGCAGTGGACCGGCCGACATCGGGCAAGGTATATCTCAATGGCCAGGACGTGTATGCCAATAATGAAGATCAGCTGGCCGTGTTCAGACGCAGAGAAGTCGGCATCATCTATCAGTTTTATAATCTGATTCCGGTGTTGAATGTGGTAGAGAATATGACCCTGCCGGTATTGATGGATGGCAGAAAGGTGGATCAGAACCGCCTTGATGAATTGCTTCGGATTCTGCAATTACAGAACAAGAAGCACAGCCTGCCTAATCAATTGTCCGGCGGCCAGCAGCAGCGTGTATCCATTGGCAGAGCGTTAATGAATATGCCGGCGATTGTACTGGCCGATGAGCCGACCGGCAACCTGGATTCTAAAAACTCACAGGAAATTGTATCTTTGCTGAAGTATTCCAACCGTACCTATGAGCAGACTTTGATCATGATTACTCATGATGAAAATATTGCTCTGCAGGCAGACCGTATCATTACGATTGAAGATGGCCGGATTGTTTCGGATGTGAGCAGGAAGGCGCGCGTATGAATATCTTTGCAAGATATGCGGCCCGCTCCATGAAGAAAAATCATACCAGAACCAGGATTACGTGGATTGGCATGATTCTTACCATGGCTTTGTTTACTGCGGTAATTGAGGGTGCTTACAGCTGTGTTTCATGGCTGAAGAATACGGTCAAAGCAGCCGATGGCTCCTTTGAAGCTGTGTACCATGCCCAGAATATGGAGGATGCTCAAGCGGTTGAAGATAACAAGGATGTGAAGGAATCTTTGACCTTGAATATCAATGGCTGGGCAAAGATCCCTTCTGGCAATGAATACAAGCCATATCTGCTCATTGAATCGGGAGATCTGGATTCTTCATTGTTAAAAGTGACACTGACTTCCGGCCATCTGCCTGAAAATGAGAACGAGATCATCCTGCCGGAGAATCTGAAAATCTACATGGATGATGCCTATGAGCTTGGCCAGAGCATCACTCTGGATGTCGGTCAGCGCACAGGCAATGGCAAAGTGCTGAGTGATCTGGAATCTTATGAAGAATCTGGAACAGAAAGCATAACGGATACAAGTACAAAGACATATACGGTCGTTGGCTATTATCAGCGTCTTGCCACCCAGGCAGAGGATCTGTCATGTCCTGGTTTTACTGCTTTTACCAAGGGTGGGGATGCCATTGGTGCCAATGTGTATGTGACATTGAAGAATATCCATCATCTGGCATCTTTTATGAAAAGTGTGCCGGATGAAGGTCTGTTAACACTGCACAGTGATCTGACACGGTATGATGAGCCTGCCCTTGGCGGTATGTCGGATAATCTGCTGGCCATGATCAGAGGTCTTGCCGCGATCTTGATCGGGCTTGTCATGATCGGCTCCATCTCTTTGATCTACAATGCCTTTGCCATTTCGGTATCGGAAAGACAGAAGGAATATGGTCTGTTGAAATCGATTGGTGCTTCCCGTGGACAGATTCGTTCCACAGTACTGTATGAGGCATTGATCACAGGTGTTTCCGGCATTATTCCAGGTATTGCGGTTGGTTTGCTGGGAACAGGTATTACCCTGCATCTGATGGATCGCACCTTGACAAGCATGCGTTCAACAGAAGCACCGCATATTTCTCTTGCGATCAGCTGGAAGGGACTTCTTCTGGCCAGTGCGATCTGTCTTGTGACAGTGTTGATTGCATCATGGATTCCGGCCAGAAGGGCAATCAAGGTGACACCGATGGATGCCATCCGCCAGAAGGATGATGTGAAGATCAATGCCAGAACACTGCGTACACCACGCTATGTCAGAAAGCTGTTTGGCTTAGAGGGTGTACTGACTTCCCGCAATTTCAGAAGAAGCCATAAGCGTTTCCGGGCAACGATTCTGTCCTTAAGCATTTCGGTCATACTGTTTATCAGTGCTTCCTCGTTCTCTCTTTATATGAACAAGGCATCCCAGATGCAGTATGGTAACAATCCCTATGATATTTCCGTACAGATGGTCAATTCAAACGGCGTTGATGCAGGCAGTGTCAATGATGCATACAATGCCATGAAGAGCTGTGGCGATGTGAGTGAAGGCATGTATGAGACAAGTGCCATGCCATATCAGCTGATGATTGATCCGAGCCTGTTAACCACAGATGCTTTGAAACAAACATCCACGGATGGCAGTCTTGCCCCGCTGCTGTCCAGTCATTTTGCCTTCCTGGATGATGATTCCTTCCGGCAGATTCTAAAAGACAATCATCTGGAGGAAGCAGAATACTTCAATACTGACAAGCCGTTGGGACTGTTTTACAACACGGAGCTTGCTATGACAGACAGTGGAAAATCAACGGAATTCCAGGTTGTCAAAAGCAGTGGGAACTTCACCGTCTATAACCGTGCAGTCAAAGCCGTGGATGGCATGACCTTCAGCACGACTGATACGGTCAATGGTGTGGAATATGCCGTCTATTATGACAATGACTATATGCAGTCGGTATCACAGGAAAATGGTGAACTGGATCCGGCAAAGGCAAAGAAGATTCCGCTTGAGCAGTCTGAGATTCTGATTCCATTCAACATTGGTGCCGTGATTTCCAAATGTGCTGTGTATGAAAGCATTGGCAGAGGAAACTATGCTGTTTTGTATCCGATGTCGATGTTTGACACGATTACAAAGATGAATGAGGCAGACAGTCTGTATACCGATGCCAGCAGTGTGTGGATGCAGTTCGTTTCAAAAGACCATGCCAATACGGCTAAGATCATGGCAGATACAGCCAGTCAGATGAGTACAAAGCTGATGGTAACGGATATGACGGCATCCAGCCAGCAGGAAAAGTCATTCATCTTCATGATTTCAGCACTTGGTTATGCTTTCATCACATTGATTGCCTTGATTGTGACAGCCAACATCTTCAATACCATCTCCACCAATCTGCAGTTAAGAAGGAAAGAGTTTGCCATGTTACGATCGGTTGGCATGACACTCAAGAGTTTCCGGAAGATGCTGTATCAGGAATGCCTGCTGTATGGCGTCAGATCACTGATCATCTCCATACCGGTATCAATCCTTGTCACCTATGGTATCTACCGGGCAGTCTACAATGAGATGAACATTGGTTTCATCATCTCCTGGAAGGCTATCCTGATTGCCTGCATTGCCATCTTTGCCTCTGTTGGTGCAGCCATGTTATATGGCGGCAGAAAGCTGGCCAGGGAGAACCTGGTGGAAGCACTGCGAAATGAGAATGCGTAATGATTTGACAGTTTGAATATGCATGAATGCTGGAAAGTCAGTATAATCATTGGCTTTCCGGCATTCTCATATTTGTCTGAAAATGTTGTATGTGTACAGGGTGATCGCTCATTTTAATGCAAAATCTCTGATTGATTCGTACGGCAGATAGATCAGATTGGAATAGGAATCTGCGGACAATCAATCGTATTTTTCATTCATAGAGAAATGTTTGAAAGGAAATCCATTTTAGAAAAGTGGCAGAACTGCCACAAATCTAAAGTGGAGGAACGCACAGATGGAAATTAAGCGAGATCGATATCTGAATATGCTGATTACTAAGATGAATAATGGATTAATTAAGGTAATAACGGGAATCCGCCGAAGTGGTAAATCATATCTTCTCTTTCACCTCTTTTATAATTATCTGATTTCTGCCGGTGTTCCCAACCGTAATATCATAGTGGTTCCTTTGGATGATATTGAATATGAAAAATACCGCGATCCACGTAAACTTTTTGATTATATCGTTAACTTCTCCTAAAGTATAACCAAGAGAGCTTCTGAATACAGAGAATCATCAGATTTCATCGGATGATTTTCGCTTCGAAAGCTCTTTTCTTTCAGCTCC
>NZ_JAZHUW010000029.1:0-28395 GCF_036453465.1 Lactimicrobium sp. | reverse complement strand
TATTCTATCTGAAAATATTATACTGTAGTGTCATGTATTAAGCTACTCATTAATGCTCAATTTAATTCGTGCGTTATCCTTACAGAGTCTGCCCAATACAATTTCTGACATCGTCCATATCTTCGGTGCATTCAAACCGTTTGATGACATTGCCTTTGCGGTCAACGACAAACTTGGTGAAATTCCATTTGATATCTGATGTCTTTTTATAGTCTGGCTTCCATTCCTGTAACAGATCATCCATTAATTCTGATTCTTCACCTGTAAAGCCATGGAATGTCTGCTGTGATTTCAGATAAGTATACAGGGGCAGTTCATGGATGCCATTGACTTCACTCTTGTGGTACTGGGGAAATGTAATGTGATAGTTTTCCACACAGAAATCATGAATTTCTTTGTCAGTACCCGGTGTCTGGCCCATGAACTGGTTGCACGGGATATCCAGCACCGTGAATCCGCTGTCATGGAGATCCTCCTGCATCTGCTGCATCTGTTCATACTGCCAGGTAAAGCCGCATTCTGTTGCAGTATTTACGATCAGCAGCACCTGATTGGCAAAATCCTTCAGTGACTGTTCACTGCCATCCATACATGGCAGACTGTATGTCTCGATCTTGTTCATTGTTTTGTCTCCAGTGCCAATCATAGCAGGATTTCCTTTTCCGGCAATCTTGTTTTCTTACAGCAGGCTTTCCACAAATGCGCGGACATCAGCCATATCAGCTGTCGGCTCAAAGCGCTTGACAACATTGCCTTCACGATCGACAACGAACTTTGTAAAGTTCCACTTGATGTCTGTGGTTGCCATGTAATCCGGTGCCACCTTGGACAGCAGATCATTCATCTTGTCAGCCATCGGGCCGCTGAATCCTTCAAAGCCCTTCACGCTCTTGAGATAGCGGTACAGATCCAGCTGGTTGTCACCATTGACATCACTCTTCTTGTACTGCGGGAATGTTGTGTGATAGTGCAGTGTGCAGAACTCATGAATCTCTTCATCACTGCCCGGTGCCTGACCATAAAACTGGTTGCATGGGATATCCACAATCTCCAGTCCCTTGTCATGCAGATCCTCATACATCTTTTCCAGCGGTTCATACTGCGGCGTAAAACCACAGCCTGTTGCTGTATTGACAATCAGAATCACCTTGCCCTCGAAATCTCTCAGTGACTTTGTACCGCCATCGACGGTAGGAACAGAATAATCATATACGTTACTCATGGTAGTTTCTCCTTTATTGGTTTCTGCCATGATCATATAGTTAGCCTGTCCTTACTGCAAATCAGATGCTCAGAATTTCATTGAAAATTTCGGGCGGGGATACATGGCAATTTATTGCCGAGAGGAACCGCCCATCCTCCTTCTTTTCTAATAGACTGCAAATCGGCTAACCTGACTGACTTGCCCGTATCCAGCAGCACTCTTGTCCCGTTGCAGTGTGTACCTTTGACTGAGTGCTTTACACTTTTCCAAAGTACAACATCACCGTGCTGGAACTGATAGTGCTGTTTCCTCGTATTGGTATGTCCAGCAGAACATTTCTGTCCGCGAAAGATGCGTTCGTTCTTCTCTGTACGCCTGCTCTCACTCTGCTTTGTTCTGCCGCATGAGAGCTGTGCACCTGATTTCTTCTTACCATCCCGAATGTCGATATATTTGGCATCGTAGAACTTTGATAGGATGCGGTTGTTCCTCCGCTTCTTGACGAACAGTTCTTCTCTGCACCGATGCAGAGGACGATGACTTCCGATGCAGTAGGCATCATTGGCATGTGTCTTTGCAATATGACGCTCTTTGCGGGTAAGAGCTGTCTTTGCACCATACTGGATATGAATTTCTACTTCAGGATGATTCAGCACTAATGCGTAGTACATCCGCCATCTGACAGAGGACATATAGCTTGCACCAGCAAGATTGTCTGCTTTTGGCTTTATACCCCAAAGTTTGCCGCCTACTTTGTGGTTCTTAGCCATGTGGCACTTCTCACACACGGTAAGCAGATTGCCAATCCGGTTTGACCGATACGGCGGTGTCATCCAGAAGCCAATGTGATGGGTATGCAGAATAGCTCCGTCTTTGATACTTCTTCCGCAAACCTGACAGGTATAGTGGTCTCTGCCGAACACAGCGGCACGCTCTGTCTGGTACAGATACTTACTGCCTTGCTGGTAGTTCTTGCCCTGTGGCAATGGCTTACCATCCGCCTCTGCCTGCAAAAGTTGGGTGTCAAACTTTCCCATCTCAAACGTAGCAGTGGTGATTGGCATGACCTTGCAGAAGGAGTCGAACAGCCGTGTCTGGTTATCAACTCTGTGCTGCAAAGACGGGGCAAGTGCTTCGCCTTTTGTCTGTTTTGGGTTGCGGTTGTTGAACCGTGGCTTGCGGTACCGCAGTCTGTTTCGTCTTGTTCTGCGGTACTTACGGCAGTCATTATGCCGTTCTGTTTCGTTTGCCAGCATGTCATACTGGCGATGCACAAACTCATGCTTTTCTGATTTGATAGATACGCCGACATGCTGATAACCTGTGTCACTGGCGTACTCAATCGGCTGAGTCTTGCCTCTCTTTCTCTTGGTGAGCCTGATCGTAAAGATCGGCCGATACTGCTCAATGACGGCCTTCCCGCTTTTCAGCAGTTTGGCTGCATGACGTTCAGAGGTTGGCATCAACTTCTGGCCCGTTTTAGAAATAATTGCAACTGCCATGGTTAATAGCCTCCTTTCGTTAAACATTGAAACCTGTCAAATGACAGTCGCCGGACAGATATATCTGTCAGACTCGCTTACGCTTCCCTGCATCGTACTGACTGCAGGATTTCCGTACTTGCACAAATGTGCAGTTACGATGGTTCCCATCGCCAATGTTGTGCCAAGGTTGTGATGACTGCTGCACGCCGCCTACCCTCAGCGGTTTTTAACAGCAGCCCGTAGAGCAGCAGACTTGGGAAGCATCTGCTGGTACCTGATATTCTTGGCCAACGTAGTGCTCGAAGCACTTAGGCTAATCAACCAAGCTTATGAGAATTGCTTCTCACAAGCCTGCGGCTTTCAGCCGCGGGTAGTTGACTGAGATCCTTTGGCACAATTGTCCACTGATAGAAAGCAGGATTCTGATAGGAAGAAATCCATTCCTTCAATGTCTTCTGTGCATCATCTTCGCTTGTATAAGCCGGCCAGGTCAGATACTTTGTGACCTCCTGATCAGATGCCCAGTTCTGATACATTGCCGCAGCATCTTCCATCTCAAATCTTCTTAACAGCAGCCTTTTGGTTTCAATATTGCAGGTTCCATAATGATTCATTGTTTATTCTCCATTTGATATGCCTGTTTTCCTTATCGGCGATTCATTCGTAACTTCATCATAATTATATGTAACTTCCGGGTGGTTTTACTCTTATGATGGTCATACATCACAGAACCTCAATTTACCGATCCAGGCTGTCAGGATCCAACAGGAAATCAATCAGATTGATTCGCAATATGCCATCTTCATCAATCCAGCTCTTACCATAAGATTTTGATATCACAATTTTTCTGAAAGAATCATTTACAGACTTTAATGGGCGCAGTTCCGTCTGTGCTTTTTCTTCATAATCCATATTCAGCGCAGATTGGATGTAATACCGCTTGTATCCCTTATTCGCCACAAAATCGATTTCGCAGCTCTTACGGATATATTTTCCATCTGCAGTTTTTTCAGATACCGGAACAACCCCCACATCCACATGCATGCCTCTGACAAGAAGCTCATTGTAAATCATGTTTTCCATAATATGGGTTTCTTCCTGTTGTCTTAAACCGAGTCGGACATTTCTCAGACCAACATCAGTGCAATAGTATTTCGAGGGATATTCAAAATACTTTTTCCCCTTCACATCATATCGATCCGCTTTTGAAAACAAAAAGCTTTCCGTAAGATAATTCAGATAATTACTGATTGTTTCCGGATTTACATGAATATTTTGAGTACTCTGAAGTGTTCTGGCAATCTTACTAGCATTTGTGAGAGAGCCAACCGAAGAGCATAAATCATCCGTCAGAGATTTCAGAACAGAGGGAAGCGCAATCGTGTATCTTTCTTCTATATCCTTGAAATAGATTTCTTCAAACAGGTTTGAAAGATAGTCGAATTTATCCTCATCTTCATCTAATTTCAGCAGATAGGGCATGCCGCCATACATGCTGTACTCGTTATAAGCATCCTGCTTATCAAGGTTGGAAGCTGCGTAATATTCAGCAAAAGACAGCGGATACATATGGATAACATCGCCGCGTCCTCTGAACTCAGTTGAAATATCCTTGGAAAGCATTTTTGAATTGCTTCCAGTCACATAAACATCAATATTCTTCAGATGCAGGAACCCATTTAAGACACTATAAAGCCTGATAGGCCTGTCCTCCTGCTTCAGCTCTTCTTTTGAAATTGCATATTGAATCTCATCGATCAGCACATAGTACTTCTGCGTACGGTCAGATGCTTTTTCACGAACAAAAGAAGACAGATGGTCCGGATTCCGCAGATCCGCATTCTGATCATCATCAAGAGCGATCGCAATAATCTGATTGTCCAACACACCCTGTGTTCTCAGATAATCTGTGAACAAATTAAAAAGCAAGGTACTCTTTCCACACCTGCGAATACCAGTTACAATCTTAATCCGACCGTTCCATTGTTTCCTTATCAGTTTTTCAAGATATATTTTTCTTTCTATCATAGTATAACCATCCGGAATTTATTAATAATTATTGTATTCTTTCGACTGCATATTATCATGCAAAGTTTTTTATCACAAGCAATAAAAGAACCTGCAGGGCTCATTCTGCAGGTTCCATCAAGGAGGATATGTAAGGGTAAATTATGCGTTGTAATGTTCTTTGGACCACTTGGCGAATTCTTCATCTGTGGCCAGGACAGAATGTGTCTTGGTCAGCTGGTGAATGACACCCTTGCTGTAATCAACACCTTCTTTGTCCTTATCATAGCTCAGTGCCACTCTCGTCTTTTCCACAATAGGATTTGGATGCGGGATGGCAGACAGCAGTGATCTTGTGTACGGATGAATCGGATTGGAGAAGATTTCATCCGTCGTACCTGTTTCGACAATGTATCCGAGGTGCATGACACCGATTCTGTCAGAGATGTATTTGACCATGGCAAGGTCATGGGCAATGAACAGATATGTAATGCCCATTTCATCCTGCAGGTCCTTCATCAGGTTAACAACCTGTGCCTGAATGGAAACGTCCAGTGCGGAAATGGCTTCATCAGCAATGACCAGCTCCGGATGCATGATCAATGCTCTGGCAATACCAATACGCTGTCTCTGTCCACCAGAGAACTGATTCGGATAACGGGTCGCATGTTCATGTGACAGACCGACACGATCCAGAATTGCATAGACCTTATTATCCAGATCTTCCTTATCCTTATACAGGTGATGCAGCTCAAGTCCTTCGGCAATGATTTCCTTGACCTTCTTACGAGGGTTCAGGCACGCCATCGGATCCTGGAAGATCATCTGCATATTAATTCTCAGGAAAGACTCATCCTTCTTGGAAAGCTTGCCTGAGATATCATGGCCGTCAAAGATAATCTTGCCGGCTGTTGGATCATACAGGCGGATGATGGCTCTGCCAGTGGTTGATTTGCCCGAGCCGGATTCACCGACAAGGCCGTATGTCTCACCACGGTAGATATCGAAGGAGATGCCATCCACAGCCTTGGTTGTATAGGTGCGGGAAATACGGAAGTATTGTTTCAGGCCTTCCACATGCAGCAGCGGTTCCTGATTGTAATCAATTTCCGGCATAGCGCTTATCCTCCTCCTTCATCTTCTCAATTCTCACTTTCAGCTGTTCCGGCATCTCAACCTTCGGTGCTCTTGGATCACACAGCCAGGAAGCGACACGATGCTTGCCGCCAACGTTGTACATCGGCGGTTCAGCCTTGTAATCAATCGCCAGTGCATATGGATTACGTGGGGCAAAGGCATCACCCTGAATTCTCTCCAGCAGGTTCGGCGGCGTGCCCGGAATCGCAAACAGACGGGTGGAATCCGTATCGGTATCCGGCATGGAAGCCAGCAGGCCCCATGTATACGGATGACGCGGATCATAGAAGATCTCATTGACATCACCCTTCTCAATGATGCGGCCGGCATACATGACATCCACATAGTCTGCCACCTTGGCCACAACGCCAAGATCATGGGTAATGTAAATAACCGAAATGTTATGTTCTTCCTGCAGCCTCTTGATCAGCTCCAGGATCTTGGCCTGGATGGTCACATCCAGTGCCGTAGTCGGCTCATCACAGATCAGGATATCCGGATTGCAGGCCAGAGCAATGGCAATGACGACACGCTGCCGCATGCCGCCAGACAGCTGGTGCGGATATTCCTTGAAACGCTTCTCAGGATTCTCAATGCCGACTTCTGTCAGCAGATCCAGTGCTCTCTTGCGGGCTTCTTCCTTGGATACATTCTCATGGGTCGTGATCGGCTCCATGATCTGCTTGCCAATCTGCATGGTTGGATCAAGAGAAGTCATCGGATCCTGGAAGACCATGGCAATGTGCTTGCCATTGAAGCGGTAACGGATTTCACGCTGGGACAGCTTGGTCAGATCGACGGTCTGCTTTTCACCCTTTTCATCCGTATACGTATAGTTGATCGTACCGGAATCAATGCGGCCGTTGCTGGCCAGGATGCCCATGATGGTCTTGACGGTAACGGACTTGCCGGAGCCGGACTCACCAACGATGGCAATGGTCTCGCCGCGGAACAGGTCCATGCGGACACCGCGGATGGCATTGACTCTGCCGGCGGATGTTTCAAACGAGATATTCAGATCGCGGATAGAAAGGACACGGTCCTCTTTCTTACGTGGTACAAGTGACATACGCTTCCTCCTTATCCCTGCTTCTGGTTCGGATCGAAGGCATCACGAATGCCATCTGCGAACAGGTTGAAGCTCAGCATCAGCAGAGCCAGCACGATGATCGGCGCAACCAGAATGAATGGATGCACGGTCATGGACTTGTAGCCATCAGAGATCAAAGAGCCAAGGGATGCCTGAGGAGGCTGGATGCCCAGACCTACGAAGGACAGGAAGGCTTCAGTGAAGATGGCATTGGGAATAGAGAACATGGACATGATGATCAGCTGTCCGAAGATGTTGGGCATAATGTCCTTGAAGATGATGTAGAAACTCTTGGCACCCATGGTTCTGGACGCCAGGACATATTCACTTTCCTTGAGTTTCAGCATTTCAGCACGGGCAATGCGCGACATGCCGATCCAGCCGGTGATCATCAAGGCAAATACGATGGAAGTAATGCCGCTTGGCAGTACAAGTCCAAGCAGGGTGACAACAACCAATGTCGGAATACCGTTGAGCACTTCGACGATTCTCTGCATGACCATATCAACCTTGCCGCCGAAGTAGCCGGAGATCAGGCCATAGGACATACCGATGACGATATCGATGATGGCTGCGGCAAAGGCGATGATCAAAGATACACGGGTGCCTTCCCACACACGGGTGAACAGATCACGGCCGTTGGTATCGGTGCCAAACCAGTGATACACATTGGTCAGTCCCTTCTGGGCATAGACATTGACACCGTTTTCCTTGCCGGCAAAGATACCAAGCTTTTCAAGACCCGGAATACGGGGCGGCAGTGACTGCTCTGCCTGGTTGATGGCTTCGCCGGAATAACCGGAAATCATCGGGCCGACAATGGCAAAGAAGATAATGATCAGAATGATGACCATGCCGACAACAGCACCCTTGTTCTTGCAGAAGGATACCCAGACGTCATGGGCATACGATGTTGTCTTGTACACCTTGTCATGCAGCTTTTCATTCTGATGGACAAATTTGAAATCATCTTCTGTATAGTCATCAATGACTTCATCTGTCAAAACAGGTCTGCTTGTTTCACTCATCTGTTAATTTCCTCCTTTCGCCACTCTGATACGAGGATCAATCACGCCATAGAGAATATCCACAATCAGCATCATGATGATGTACATCGCCGAATACGTGAAGGCACAGGCGATGACAACGTTATAGTCATTGGACTGAATAGCCTGCACCATCAGCATGCCGATGCCGGGAATGGCAAACACCTTTTCTACGACCATGGATCCAGTCAGCAGGTTGACCAGCAGCGGTCCCATGATGGTAACCAGCGGAATCAGTGTATTACGCAGAGCATGGTGGAGAATCAGCGGACGTTCCTTGACGCCCTTTGCCTCAACCAGGGAAATATAATCAGAACCAAGTACATCGATCATTTCAGAACGGGTGAAACGGGAGATGTTGGCCATCGGGAACATGGCCAGTGCAATGGTAGGAAGAACACTGGAAGAGAAGGGAATGGCAGTGTTGTAGAGAATCGGTGCCCACTTGAGCTTGAAGCCGATGTAGAAGGCCAGCAGCAGGGCGAATACATAAGATGGAATAGAAACACCCAGAATAGAAACCACTGAGCAAAGAGAATCGATCCAGCTGTTGTGATGCAGTGCTGCGGCAATGCCAAGCAAGAGACCCAGAATAGAGCCAAGCACCATGGCCTGAGCACCAATGCGGATGGATACACCCAGCGGGCCCATGAGCATTGCCGATACGGATCTGTTCTTGGTCAGTACGTAGGAGACACCAAGATCTCCATGCAGCATATTGACGAGGTATTTGAGGAATCGCACGAAGAATGGCTTGTCCAGTCCGTACTTGGCATACAGGGCAGCCTTCTGGGTTGCGGTCAGTTTTTCATCGTTGAACGGGGAGCCTGGCATGAGATCGAGCATCAGGAACAGGACAAAGATGATGACCAGCAGGGTCAGGATACTGATCAGCAATCGCTTCAGTATGTATTTTGTCATAAACTATCCTTTCTAAATTAGAATGGAGCGAGTTTATAGCAAACCCGCTCCATGATCGTTTTGTGATGAATGAGCCTTAAGCAGCTCTCTTCATATGACGATAGGAATCGACACCTGCGTTGTGGAACTCAATTCCTGTAACCTTCGGATTGATCATCATAGCACCGCCATTCTGATATACCGGGCAGGTTGCATAATCATCCAGCAGCATCTTCTCAGCTTCAACCATATCAGCCCAGCGTGCAGAAGAATCAGCCGCATCATCACCAGTCTCAGCCTTGTTCAGCAGTGCATTGTAATCATCATTGCTGTAAGAGCCTGTATAGCCTGGTTTATCAGACTTGAACAGATCCAGATAGGTCTGCGGGTCAGCATAGTCAGGGCCCCATCTTGTCAGACCAATCTCATAATCATGCTTTGTCATCAGATCCAGTCTTGTCTTCTTCGGCTTGGAATCCAGGTTGACAGTCAGACCAGGCAGATTTGTCTGCAGCTGCTGCTGCAGGTTCTCAGCCACAGCCTTGCTGGCTTCAGAATCCTCGAACAACAGGGTAACAGTGACATCTCCACCCAGAGCTTCCTTTGCCTTTGCATAGGCAGCCTGAGCAGCAGTGACATCTTCCTTCACAAGTGTACCGGCTGTCTCACGATAGTCCTTGCCATCCGGTCCATATGCGAATTCCTTCGGAATGAAGCCTTCCGCAGCGACGGAGCCATCCTTCAGTACATCTGTGGCAATGCTGTCACGGTCAATGGCAAGAGAAATTGCCTCACGCAGATCCTTGTTCTGCAGTGTTGTATTGTCGAAGTTGTAATCAAGTCTCCATGCATAGCCCTGCAGACGTGTTGTGAAGCCTTCCTGATCCTTATAGGCATCAACCTGCTCACTTGCCAGCTTGACAACATCGATATTACCAGACTGATATTCAAGCATTGCGGACTGTGTATCCTGCAGGAACTTGAAGGTCACTGTATCCACATCTGTATTGGATGCATCCCAGTAATCATCATTCTTTGTGAATGTGTACTGGTTGCCTGTCTGCCAGTCGGTCATTGTATACGGGCCGCAGTACAGCAGATCATCAACGCTCTGTGCATACTTGTCGCCCTCAGACTCAAAGAACTTCTGGTTCAGCGGGAAGAAGGACGGGAATGCCATCAGTGACAGCAGGAAGCTGCACGGCTGGGTCAGATGAACAACGAATGTCTTGTCATCTGTTGCCTCAACACCAAGCTCGCTCTTGTCCTTGGCGCCGGAGATAACATCAGCAGCGTTTACCACGCCAATTGTAGATTCAATGAAGTTGTATTCGGATGCCAGATCCGGATCAACCAGACGCTGCCAGCCATAGACGAAATCTGCAGCTGTTACCGGATCGCCATTGGACCACTTGATGCCATCACGCAGATGGAATGTATAGGTCTTGCCATCATCACTCACATCCCAGCTCTCCGCCAGATCAGGCTGTGCCTGACCCTCTGCATCCAGCTGTGCCAGTCCTGCTTCACACATTGACTGCATGATGAAGGAGTTGCCATCTGTTGCATATTCATAATCCATTGTGTTCAGATCTGCATCCATTGCGACGGTTACCGTCTTGCCGGATCCAGATGATGTTCCGCTGCTGGCTGCCGCAGTACCACTGCCGCTGCCACCGCAGCCCGCCAGCATTGCCAATGCAAGAGCCAATGCCAGTGGTTTCTTGTAAGCTGTCATTTTTATTCCCCCTCTCTGGAATTAATTGTAATTTTAAGGCCAAATCTGAAAATTACAATATTAGATTTCATAGTTTTTTCATAATTTGTTCACTTGGCCTGTATTTTTCATGTAATTGTTTTCATCGGACATAAATTTTCTGCGCGTAAATCAATCTTTTCTCATCTTTTTCTGTTTTTTCTTAACAATTTGTGCTATTGAAAGACAAATTCAGCAGAATACGTACCTTGCAATTCCATATCTTCAGAAATAAATTCTGCTTTTTTCTTAAAAACAAAAAAAGCATATCTCCTGAGAAGATACGCTGATGTATCGTTTCAGATACGCAATTGTGTCCAGGCACCTTTTTCAAAACGATGCCTTAGAAGTACAAATCTGGAGAACTGATCTGAGAGAACACCCAGCCAGATGCCCGTCAAACCAAGTGCAAATACCGATGTTAACAGCCAGGTGATAAAGGTACGGATAATGGTAACACTGAGCAGTGAGGCAAACAGACAGTATTTGACATCACCAGCCCCGCGCAGACAGCCGCCGTAGATGACCTGGGAAATCTGAAACAGGGCAATGACGATGATGAACCGTGAGATCAGTACACCATCAGACAGGATGTCAGGGGCATTAAAGAACAAGGAGAATAATGCTTTGCCGAAAAAGAAGAAGACGATGGCAACAATGATCGAGATGGCCAGGCCGACATGCTGGCAGAGGCTGCCATAGATCTTTGCCAGATCCGGTTTCTTTTCACCAAGGGAACGGCCGATCAAAGCAACTGCTGCTACCTGCATGCCATCGCCGAAGGAAAAGGTCAGGCTTAAAAAGTTCATGCCGACCTGATGGGCCGCAAAGGCATCGGTACCAAGCCTTGCGGCAATGACAGCCGTTGCCATGAAGCCGACTCTCATAGCGAAGTTTTCAATCAGCAGGTTATAAGTCAGATGCCAGATGGACTGCATGACATGCCATGAAGCACTGACTTTTTCTTTGATGATATATGGGATTGAAACAAAAGAATCCTTTTTAAACAGAGACTGTAATGACATCACAAAGGATGCGACGGTTCCCAATACAGTAGCCACAGCAGCACCAAACAGCCTCCATTCCGGGAAACCGAAGTTGCCGTTGATCAGTAAATAGTTGAAGCAGATATTGACCAGGGAGGAAACGATGTTGGTTGTCATGGCAATTCTGGTGTTGCCGGCACCTCTTTGGGCTGCGTTGATGACCATGGTCAATACATTGAAGATCATGCCGCCCTGAATGACCCGGAAGTAGACAACAGCCGCATCATAAGTATCCGTATTTGAACCGCACAGCTTAATGATAGGGCTGGCAAATGCAACAGACAGGATGCTCAAAGCAATACAGACAATCACTGTAAACCACAGTGCTGTTACCAGTACTTCATTGGCATTACGGCGGTCATTCTGTCCTTTTCTTCTTGCCACCAGAGCAGAAACTGCCACATTTGTTGAAAAGAACACAGCCAGTGTTATGAACTTGGGCTGGGTAGTCAAACCGACGGCTGCCACGGCATAGGTGCCAAGAGAAGACACCATCATCGTATCAATCATGCCTGCCAGTGAAATAAAAAAGCTTTCAAGTACGGCCGGCCATGCCAGTTTTACCGTCTCCTGAAGCAGTGCCCTGCGGTCATATGTCTCTGCTGTTCCTTCCATCTTCTTCCTCCCTTTTGATGCAGTAACTTTAACAAAGATATGACATGGTGTTTACTGTTTTTCCAAATGTTGGAAATTTGTTCTGGCAGGACGCCGTATAATGAGAACATATCGGCATATATTATGTCTGGAAGGGCTTTGCCAATGAAATATCTTGAGAAACTGCTGCGGCCGCTGATTCTGATCCTGGGCGGCATCCTTGAAATAGCTTTGATCCTGAGCCTGTTCCACTTCTTTATAAGCTTTGCCTGGATTGATCTTGTTCTGCGGCTTCTGAGTGTTGTTCTTGTCATCACCATCATCAACAATTCCCGCCATCTGTCCTTCGATATGATGTGGATCCTGCTGATCCTGATCTTTCCGGTACCCGGCACTCTGATCTATCTGTTCCTTGGTGCCAATCTGATCAGCTCAAAGACAACGATTTCGCTTGTCAAAGAGACCAAAAAAGACAGTAAATACCTGCAGCGGGATACGAAAACACTGCAGGACTTTGTAACAGAAAAGCCGGATCTTTCCGGTGATGTGCATTATCTCAGCACAACCGCAGGCTTCCCCGTTTACCACAATAACGGCTTTGACTATTATCCACTTGGGGATGACGGCTATCCCGTCATGCTGGAAGAGATGAAAAAGCAAAGAAGTTTATCTTCCTGGAATATTTCATCATTGAACAGGGCATCATGTGGGATGGCATGATGGCAATCCTGAAAGAAAAAGCAGCACAGGGTCTGGATGTGCGTGTCATGTATGATGACATGGGGTCTCTGGCAACACTGCCTGCCTCCTATGCAAAACAATTGGAACAGGATGGCATCAAGTGTGTGCGTTTCAATAAGCTCAATCCGATCATCGGTGCCGTCATGAATCACCGTGATCACAGGAAGATCATGGTGATTGATGGCACGGCTGCCTTCTCCGGCGGTATCAATCTGGCCGATGAATATATCAATCAGAAAGTAAAGCATGGCCACTGGAAAGACAACTGCATCCGCATCAAAGGAGAAGCAGTCTGGTCCTATACGGTCATGTTTCTGACAAACTGGAATGCCCTGCGGCCAACAGATGAAGACTTTACCATCTTCAAGGCAGAGAACAAACCTGCAGAAACAGATGGTTATATCTGTGCTTATGGAGACAGCCCTTTTGACAATGAAAGCACCGGACAGAATGTCTATGTCAACATTCTCAATCATGCAAAGAAATATGTGTATATCTCCACGCCCTATCTGATCATTGATACAGACATGGAGAATGCATTGATCCTGGCTGCCAAAAGAGGCGTGGATGTCAGGATTCTGGCACCAGGTGTTCCAGATAAAAAAATGGTCTGGTATCTTACCAGATCGTTCTATCAGAATCTGATCGAAGGCGGTGTAAAGATCTATGAATATACACCCGGCTTCAACCATGCCAAGATCTTTGTCAGTGATGATGAAACGGCCACCGTTGGTACGATCAACCTTGATTACAGATCACTCTATCTCCACTTTGAAAACGGTACGTATCTTTGTGGTTCCAGGAAAGTCATGGATATCAAAGATGACATGTTACAGACATTTGCGGTTTCTCACCAGATGCAGAAAGGTGAGATCAAAGAGAATGTCTTCCAGAAAATGGCCATTGGCTTTGTCAAACTGTTTGCGTCACAGATGTGATATCAGAAATCGTATTCGATGATCTGGCCGTTTTTGATGCCATATGCCGCAAAGTCTTCATTGCTCATATCATGGAAATAAGATTCGGTGATTCTGGCAATGCCATTGTGTGCCACCAGCAGATATGTCTTATCCGTATCCTGTTTCAGCTCATCCAGCAGATTATAGATGCGCTGTGCCATTTTCATCATGGACTCTCCACCATCATAATTGTCACAGAAATGGAGTCTTGCCATGGCAAATTCATGGCTGTCACGGGCCAGGCCTTCCCATTTGCCAAAGCACTGCTCACGCAGTCTTGGCTCCACACGTACGGGCAGATTCACGATCTTTCCAATTTCAACTGCCGTATCATGGGCACGGCTCAAAGGTGAGCACAGAATCTCATCAATGTGCACTTCACCGGCATCGATTCTGGCTTTTAATTCCATGCCGGTTTCCTTAGCCTGCTGTCTTCCCTTTTCTGTTAACGGGCTGTCTGTAGATCCACAGATCTTGTTTTCCACATTCCAGACTGTCTGTCCATGGCGGACAAAATAAATCTTTCCCATATCATTTCTCCTTATGATGTTCACCGCACCAGACCGCAATCTCTTTGATCAGATCCAATGGCAGAGAATCGCCATAGGGAATCTGAATCGCACCTTTGCTGAAGCGAAGATTGCGCCTTTTCAGCTCAGCAGTAAAGTATTCTACACCATCTCCACCAGGATAGATGCCGATATGATGTTTTGCACATGCCATATGAATCAGATTGTGCTGATCCCACCAGGTAGGCATACCCCATGCTATCTTTTCCACAGCATCTGGCAGCTGCGAGCGGATCACATCTCTTACTTCCTTCAGATCTGGCTGCAGAGATTCATCCTACTCTGCAATATATTCATCAATTGGGTTCATATACACTCCTATATTTTTCCATTTGGATTTATGCATCCATACTGAAAAGATCGTCTCCGGAAATCAGCCTGTATTCATCTGAAGAAAAGTCAAACCCGGAAAGACAGATAAATCCGATTCTGCTGCAATTGAGATTTCTGATCTTTCTAACCTGATCAGCTTCTTTCTTACATTCTGCAAGCTTCATCGGATTTTTATAAAACTTGCATTCATAGAACTCGTATCCTTCTAATGTCTTCAGGACACAGTCAAATTCACCATTTGTCTTTGTGGCTGGATCATCGTACCAGAATGATCCCAGATCCAGAATGTTTTTTTCAAGCCCACGTCTGATCCTGATTTCAAAGTACTGAAGGGCGATATCTTCAAAGCGCCAGCTGATGAATTCAAGAAGTTTATCTTTGATATACAGGTCAAAGAATGCATCTGCACCAAGTCTGGCCATAATTCCTTCATATCCAAAAATGAAAGTAAAATAAAATCGCATCAGATTATCATCAATCACATAGAAGCACTTTTTCTTGTCATTGGGGCGGTTAATCGGGAAAGTCTGCTTTACAGCATCCATGTCCATCAAATTGGTAAGCTGCTTGCCAAGAAGGCCATTATTATCTGTTCCAAGCAGATCATTAATTTCACTGTAACGTTTTTTTCCGTTTCCAATGACTGCAAAAATGCGTGTATCATACGCTTTCTGAATCTCTTTCAGCATGACATTTTCGATATGAATTCTCAATAGGCCGGTTGCTGGCAGCAGAAGTTTCTTAATGTTTTCTTCCAGGCTCAGACTCTGATTCAATGTTGAAAGAACGTAAGGAGAGCCGCCAAACACAGCATAATTCTCAATCTTCCGTCTGACAGATGCCTTAGGGTAGAAGCCGGCAGATTCCAGATAATTGAATTCTTCCAGATGAATCACGGATGTAAATCTGCCAAACAAAGGATTCTCCTCTTCCAGCAGTTCGCGCATAATCGTTATATATGAGCCGCATAAAATCAGCTTTACAGAAGCATTCAAATGATCAATGACATCCTGCATATAGGAATCCACTTCATTACGTTTTCCAGAGTTTTTCAGATACTGATATTCATCCAGAATCACTAGCATTCTGCTCTTCTGCGCTTTCAGAGAATCAAACAGATCCATCAAAGTGCTGAAATGAAGCTGCGGAAGATTGAGAGCCATGCATACACTGCGGCTTAACATCTCAATATTTCCAGCAAACGTACTCTGCACACACAGATGATTGATGACAATCCCATTAAAGGATCTGGATGCCTGGGCAATCAGCGTAGATTTTCCAATACGGCGCTTTCCATAAATAAGTACTGCTGTCTTCCCATCTGAAGAAAGCTGATCCTTCAGTTCTTTTAGTTCTTTTTCTCTGCCAAGAAACATTTTAGCCTCCTTTCCATTGCTCAATTTTGCTGAATTATTTTTCACTGAATTAATTTTCAGTATAAAGCAAACTGCGAATATTTTCAATCTTCATGGCATCAGGTTATGCGTCAAGCTTATTATGGCAATTACAGCTGACTCCTATATCGTTAACTTCATGAATTTTATAACTAACTAAGAAAATCACCTGATTCTCTGACAGATCTTTAAGAACCTGATACGATCATGTACCGCGGCTCCGTTTTTGAAAAAACAACAGTCTTTAAAAACTTTTTCTTCATCCTAGAATACGGAAGTCAAAAAAGGAGGACTGTTATGAAACTGGACCTGGCTGTATTGTCAGAAGATAATCGTGCTCTTGCCGCACTGGCAAAAGCAAATGATGATTGTGCACCGTATGGGCTTTCGCTATCAGATGCACAGATGAAAGCAATTGTCGTTCACCATCATCATTCCTGCCGGAAATTTCATCTTCTGGCAATGGGAGAAGGAATCCTCGGTAATTTGATGAGAACGTTTGCGGACTGTTACTGCATGAAACAGGACATCTTAGAGGAACAGATCCTGAAACTGTCTGATCTGTTTCTGCAGTATCGGAAGGAAGTTTCCAGGACGCTGTTCACAGATGAAGAACTGCTGGATCTGATGAGAGAGCAGTTTGAAAAGATCTGTTATGGAGATCTGGAAGAGATGGAAGAGAACTGCCTGCCATATTTTCTGGATGCTATTCAGGCTGGCCTGGTTCCCTGCGATGATGAAGACAGCAATAACAGCGTGGTCCGTTGGGATCATGACCGGTATTTTCAGGCCATGAAAGAGATGTGCACATGGTGAGCGAAATGACATATTCCAGAGAAGAGATCATAGGTATCACAGGTGATCTGGCCTGTGCATATCACAGTGACAGTTCATCCTATCTGGATGATGAAACAGCTGCACAGTTGATAAGTGCTGTATTGTTCTGTCTGCAGGAAGCAGAAAAACCTGCCGATAAAACAGGTCTTACGGCAGGTTCATGCCGTGATCAGTATGCTTTCGGCCTGCAAAGAGCAGAAAAGAAACTGCTTGCAGCAAAACATCTGTATCGTTCTCTGCAGAAAAATCTGATTGCCTTTGATAATGAATTCCTGCAGGAAACCTTCCAGACAGAACTCCCGCATTGGCTCAGAACATGCAATGTGCGTTACACGCCGCATATTCATCCCCTCTTTCTGAGTTATCCTGTTCTGTATGATCTTTCAAACATGCATGGTATTGACAGAGTCTATGCCTATCTGAGATGCATTGAACTGGAACAGAAGTTTCTGCACACAGCAGATATACAGAACATCTGGGAATTACTCAGCAGGCACTGGCCAGGCTATCAAACCTATTGTGAGAATCTATGTACGATGGTATTGACAGCCCTTACTCTACATACAGTAAATTTATCTCCACATGTCATAGACAGAAATGCCATTTGTAAGCACCTGTATGATGATTTACAGGCAAATTGCGAAGATGAAAAGCTGCAGAAATATCTGCACATGGCAATCACCAGGATTGTAATTCCTGCAGCTGGTCCTGCAGATCAAAGCATAAGGAAATGATAATGTATAGTGTTTCAGTAACACCAATGTTTCTTACAGCAAAATGTGTTACACCATCTTCTGCCTGCTGGCATAGGCACTCTGCAGTAATACAATCGCGGCAATACACAATCCCATCATCAGGATCATCGTACCAGTATAAGAGCCGCTGGCATCATAGAGAACACCAATCAATGTTGTACCCAAAGCATTGGAGATGGTTGTAGACAATGCGCACTTTGGATAGACCTTTGCATAGTTGTCAGAGCCAAACATTTCTCTGGTGATGGTAGAGGGACCAACCGTCGCAATCGAATAGCATAAGCCATATAAGCCGGCTGCCAGCAGGTAGATGGCACTGTTATGAATGCTGAAGATCAGCAGCGCACCAAGGAAGATTGCTGCACAGAAAATGGATACTGCCTTTCTTGATCCGATCTTATCGATCAGAATGCCAAGAAGAACTTTGCCAGCTGTGTTCATCACCATGCATACACTGATCATCAGTGATCCGGTTTTTGCCATGCCCGCTGCCTGGGCAAGACCAGGAAAGTGCTGTGGCAAAGCAGTCGTCATACTGGCACAGAAGGAGAAAATCAGAACAATAACCATCAAAGCACCAGATACTTTCACAGCCTTATCAGAAGATGTTTTCTTCTGTAAGACACTGACCGGTCCGCCAAATGGCTGTTTTCCCACCTCTTCCGGTTTCATGGCAATCGGCAGTAATAATGCCGGCAGGTTCAGGATAAGCATGATCAATGCTGTGATACGATAGGCTGTCCGCCAGCCGCTGGCAGAAATCACACCGCCAATTACCATTGACATGATGGCACCAATGATGCCGGAACATCCCATGACAATAGATACCATGAAAGCATTATCTTTGTTAAACCAGTGGTTGATCATGGTTGTTACTGTGACTGTACCGATCAGGCCAGCGCCAAAGCCCATGACGGCCTGCAGAACATACATGAGATGGACATTAGGACTAAGAGAAAGCAGGAATGTTGCGCCAACTAATAGTATCGTACCCATGATTACCACTTTCTTCAGACTGCATTTTGATACAGTATTTGGTGCAATCATGCATGATATTGCCTGCACAAGATTGTAAATAGTCAGTGTCAAAGCAGCACTGCCTCTGCCAATGCCTTTTCAAAGTCTGCCAACTTTTTTTACAGCCAGTTCCAGATCCAGATCATGCATGCCTGGATATGCCCGGATCAGGAAATCAATTGGCACTTTCTTTATTAATTTGGCACTTGGTATATTGTAATACCACTGATAATACGCATAAAACTCACCGATCCAGTCAGGCAGAAAGCCTGTCAGTGCCTGTCCGTTCTTCATTTGATAGTGATCTGTTTTCAGAAAGTAGTTCCACAATTCCTGTGGATCCATCGTATTTACATACGCCTGTGACTCATCAATATACTTTCTTGTCTGACTCTGCATATACGACAATATGAAATCTTTTGTATCCTTATCCGGATAGTTCACAGCCACAGAATCAAACAGCTTACCCTGTGTCTCTACAACCCAATCCAAATATGATTCATCATATGCATGCATACGTATCACCTCTTGATCAATGTACTGAATACATTCACTACCTTATTGGCATCCGAATCAATCAGCTCATGCATTTTCTGTCTTGCGTCACTGTCACGTCGGTTATACGCTTCATTAAAACGTTCAAAGGATGCCAGTTGCAGATGATCCGTATTCTCTTTCAGATGTTCATATGCTCGTTCTGACTTAATGCAGTACTGAATTCCCAGACCACCCAGAGAAAGAAGTTCCTCCAGAATATCCACATCTATATTGTCACGCACAAACTCACGGGCAATATAAAAGTATGATGCGTTGGCACGCCATCCTTTGATCACATCATAAGAGGATGAATCAATGCCATACTGTTCTATGAATAAGGACGCAAGGACATGGTAACGGTGGGAATCCGATGCATCACGATGTTTCATCAGCTCGGCCAGCCAGGCAAGAATATTCAGCTGCTGAAAATCAAGAATACGAAGATCAGAAGTATCCAGCACATACTCATGGATCCGCCCATTCTTCTGATCAGGACGACTCACTGCCCACTCACCAGCCAGTTCAATATCATCTGTCAGATAAAAGCCACGTCCATAATCGTGTTTATCATCACCAAGACCAAACGCAGGCTTAACAACCTCATTAGGAGAACCATGATACAGCACTAACTCACTCATATTAATCCTCCCTCATACCATCATCTTATCAGGCAAAGACTGCTTCAATGCTTTCAGTTTATCTAATAGTTCCGCCATCAGCCAGTTTGATCTGCAATTTCCTGACAGACCATCAGAGTGTTTGGCTGCCGATTAATCATCAGGTGCGGGTTTTGATTTATCTTTCTTTCTTTTTGTTTTTCATCTGGAACGTCTGCAGATGGTACTGCAGCACTAATATATATTTTGATTCAACTGGAACATTTTTCATTTGCTTATAGCGAGCATTTTGCAACCATTAGAAGCCGGCATACCAGCTGCAATCCACCTTTACCTGAAATGAGACATTTCTCACATTCAATGCAGAATGCGCTGATGGCCTGCCGCCTTCTGCAAAGCTTCTCTCAGTTCATCATCCACGGCATACAGATACAAGCCCTGTACTCCTCTTGTCAGCAATACATTGATTTCATTGCGGATGAAGGCTTCCCCAAACTGTGCCCGGTTTCCATTGGAAAGGGTGCGGTACTGGGTTGCTTTCTTATCTGCACTTTTGGATGGATCGATCACAATCTTTCCATCTCTGTACTTCACAGACGGCCCCAGAATCACACCGGCATAGTTCAGATCAAAGCCCTGAATCGTAAAGGTAGAGCCGACTTCATTGATGGAAACCGGCTGTTCTGCCCAGGACATTTCTTTCAGCAGTTTCTGCCGTTTCCTGCTGTCAGCTTTCCTTGGAAGCTGCAGGTTCCAAGGCATTTTCCAATCATCAATTGTAACATACCAGTATGTACCATCTGCTGGTTTCTTCTGATCAATATAATTCCAATCGAATGTTGCAAGTATCCTGGATAACTTTGTCTTTTCATTGGATGCTTTGGCACGGATGGCACGCTCAAGTTCATCCGGACTGTCAAAGATACGCAGATCATACTTATCATCTTTGGGGATAGGATCCAGCTGCAGATGATCTGTGAAGTTACGGATCCAGTGCACAGTTTCCTGACTGCCCTGAATGCGCAGCTGCTTTGTCAGCTCAAAGTAGTAGCTGATACCCTTGGTTTTCTTCTGGGCCATTGCCTCCATCTTCAGTTTCCTGACATAGGCAGGGTCCCAGTATTCCTGGGTATGCAGGGTCTGGTGTTCATCAAACATGATGACCGTCACCTTTGCCATATGCCGCAGGTCTTCCAGCTGATTCTTTCCACGATAAGACTGCTTGCCCTGTGTCCAGAGCAGATGTGCCTCATCCACAAACACAACATCCACCGGCGGCTTACCCAAATGGTTATTAATGAATGTTGTCGGCTTGGTCACAATGTCTTTATCCACGCTTTTCATGCCAAGTTTTCTGGCAATCTGCTGGTATACCTTCAGCTGCTGATCATGATTGACAATCAGATGGCAGTTATACACAGAGCCATCCGGTTTTGTTATATTACAGAGTTCATAGAACAGGTTGCTGTTTAAAACGGTCTTGCCTGTGCCTGCTTCACCTGAGACAAAGATCAGCTGACCAACTTCCTGACTCTGCAAAGCAGTATCAATGATTTCAAGAATCATTTCTTTGTCACGTTTCTGGTCATCAGTCAGCTTATGAAACGGTGACGCCTTGAAAATATCTGTATCTTCAATGATGCGCTGTTCTGGAAACAAGTCGGCATTGAGATGATGGAGCTGCTTCCAGATACGCCGGAAAATCTCATTGAATTCTTCTTCCGGAAAGTACTTGTCCTGCTCATTGCCACGGCGGTTGTAGATTCTTTCCACTTTCTGTACGCCAAGCATGTAATGCATCAGACGGTTTTCCACATCCAAAGTCAAAGATTTATTGAAATGATCGTGCCCAATGATAAACAATCTGGCATTGTCATCCTGCACAAAACGGTGCTGCCAGGTATCATCCTGCTTTGCCGTCTCATAGTGCTGCAGGGTTCTCTGGATGATGTTATTGGACTCTCCAATGTACACCTCATAATGATCGCTGCCTTTGAGATTATGAATATACACGGTTGGATAGCGGAGAATGAATTTTGCATCTTTTTGATCTGTTCCTGTTTCCAGCTCATTCTCCAGGCATTTCAATGACGCCTCATTATCCCTGATCTGATAAATCACCGGATTATCCATTCCTTCTCACCCCTGTAACGCAGTCATTCTGTATCCTTATAATTCAGTATACTTTTTACTTGTCCCTTTTGCCTTCTCTACAGGATATTTCTTCTCATTCTGATCAATCTTTTCATTGATAATCTGATCCGGATCCACGCCAAGCTTATCGGCAAGAAGGATGCAGTAGTTCATCACATCCGCAAGCTCTTCCTTGACGGCATCATGATCATAATGTCCGCCATCCCATTGGAAACATTCCAGCAGTTCGCCTGCTTCAATCGAAATAGATTTAGCCAGATTTTCCGGACTGTGGAACTGATCCCAGTCACGGTCTTTTGTAAACTGAATGATGCGTTTGATTGTCTGATCAGAGATCATTATCATTTCCTCCTGTGCATGTTTCGAATGGTTTCTTCCACACAGACAGAAAGTATCATGAAGATTCCACAAACAGCACCCATATAAGGTCCCATGGAGCTGCCGGTATACTTTGCACCAGTCTGTGTCAATTGATAAATCGGAATGCCAAGTATTCGTACTGTCAGTGTACTTACATCTGTGCGGTATGCCTGTGTATAGCCAGAATAGATGGCAATGCTCATGCAAATCATTGCAAGTACAAATCCCACAGCCAGTGCAATCACGATTCTGATGTTTTTCTTCTTCACCATACAGCCTCCGGATGACGCAAAGCTATTATACCCTCAGAGTCCCTGCTCCTTTACAAAGGCATAGATATCGTCTTCCTTGTCTTTGTCCTGTGTTGATATTGTTCCGACCGTCATGGCATACAGAATGAATTCCTCATTGCCATCCAGACCGAATGTCTGATCTGCCAGTTTCCCATTGACTGCACCAATCGCACATCCACCAAGAGAAATACTTGTGGCAGAAAGATACACATTCTCACTGATATGGCCGGCATCTGCCATGATCATTCTACCGGCATAGATGCCATAGCGCCATTCTGCTCTGTAACAGACATAGCTGTAATAAAACACAACATTGGCTTTTGCGGCCCAGACCTGACCATCCAGTGATCTGGAAATGAAGTCTTTCATGTCAGGCAGTGTCTTTAACAGTTCAATGGAATGAGACATCGGCAGGTAATGGTAAAGACCATCTTTCAGCCCTTCTACATTCTGAATGGCCATATATACTTCAAATTCATGGCGTGCCCCGCCGCATGGTACGGTTCTCAATGTGGCATACTGCTTTCCACGGATTCCTTTGACACCCTGTGAACACCAGAGCAGATAGCTCAGCTGCAAAAGACTCATCTTCTGCTGTGTATACACACGATGAGACTGCCGGCTGTTGATCACATGCAGAAAATCATTGTCAATAGGAAGATCCTGATAGTTTACAGGCAGTTTGATGCTGTGATCTGTCATTGCCTCTTTGACAAGCGGCGGCTGCGGTTTCTTCAGATCCTGATCACTTTGATAATCCGGGACATCTTCCATTGGTTTCAGGAAATCTCGATTGTCCTGGATCAGCTTCTGTATTTCTTCCTGTGTCATATTCAAAGCTCCGCAACTGCTTCAATCTCACACAGCAGTCCCTTCGGCAGTGTCTTGACGGCAACACAGCTTCTTGCCGGCTTGCCTGTAAAGTACTTTGCATACACTTCATTGAAAGCAGAAAAGTCATTCATATCGGCAAGATAGCATGTTGTTTTGACCACCTTGGTATAGTCACTGCCGCCTGCTTTTAACACCGCACCAACATTCTTACAGGACTGCTCTGCCTGCGCAGCAATCCCTTCCGATGCCTTTCCTGTAACAGGATCCGCACCAATCTGTCCGGATGTAAAAACATAGTTTCCAGAAACATAACCCTGTGCATACGGTCCAATCGCTGCCGGTGCATCTTTTGTCATAATCTCTTTCATCTTCGTTTCCTCTTTTCATATATGTCTCATGTATGCAGTATAGCCATAAAGCTGCTGTCTGAGGCAGCGAAAAACCTGTCTCTCTCAGAAACAGGCAGCTTGATTCATTTCAGTCCATTCATCTTTTTGTAAACATCACCACGCGGTCCAGCCAGAATCGTGCAAATGACTACAATCATTTCGTTAACAGTCGTATAGACAACCCGATAATTTCCAAGTCTGATCCTGTAGTAGACTGCATGTTTCCCCATTATCCTTTTGATATTAATACTTTCCGGATGTTCTCCAATCAGCAGTTCATGTATTGCATTTTCATACTCTGTACGCACATCTTCACGATTCCGCATGAACTTTTCTGCAGCCTTCGTATACTGGATCTCATACAGAACGTCTTTTCGGGCCGTGTTACTGCTCATAATTTAACCTGCTTTTTTGACGCAATGGAAAGATCATCATCAGACAGCTTGTCAATTTCAGAGAGAATTTCAGAAGTTTCCTGTGCATCCGCATCTTCTACATTTGCAGTGAGCCTGTAAAAGGGATCCTGTTTGAGTTCACCAATATACTCTTTCAAAGCATTCTTAACTAAATCTGTTACGGACATATGGAATACGCCAGCAACATGCTTCATATCGTTTATTTCAGATTCTTCGAATTTAAAATTCATTGCTTTTGCAGTCATATGAGTACTTCCTTTCATATATTATATATACTGTATATACGATAAATTCAATATAGAATTCATCCTTTGCGTTTCTCTGATAAGCAAATATTCATCTAACAAATGATGCACAAAAAACCTGTCTCCCATAAAGAAACAGGTCATCATGGATATGATGTTATGCAGTTATTTTCTTCAGGAAGGCAAGTCCAATCAGTAATGTTGCGATATCTGCGGCAGCCTGTGCTAACAGCACACCCCAATAGCCAAAGATGGCAGACAGGATGACCAGGAAAAGAATCAGGAAGACACCCTGTCTTGAAATCGACAGGATAAAGGCTGGCATGGCTCTTCCTTCTGCCTGAAACAGGGTTGTGCAGACAAGAACGATACCAATGGCAGGAGTTGTGATCATCATGCAGCGCAGGATGTTTTCACCTGCCTTGATCACATCTGCCTGATGGATGAATAGCTGAATGAGCTGCGGGGCAAAGATCATGGAGATGATCAGGAAGAGAAAAGCAGTGATGCATTCGACAAGAATATCGAAGTGAATGACTTCCTTTAAGCGTGCTTTGTCATTGGCACCATAGCTGTATCCCAGTAATGGCTGGGCACCAAAGGCAAAGCCAACCATGATCAGTACACTGACCATGTTCACCTTGGCCGCAATGCCATAGGCCGCAATCTGATTTGTGCCATACGGTAACAGAAACCTGTTTGTTAATAGCACTGCCAGACTCTGCATTGTATTGGTAATCGATGCGGGGATACCAATGACAAGCATCTCTTTGACAAGCTGGCTTTCTGCTTTTGCCTTATGGATATCCAGTGAGAGATAGCTTGCATGGTGATGAATGACATACAGGAAGAGAATATCCGAGATGATATTACTGATGACAGTGGCAATGGCTGCACCGGCCGCACCCATATGCAGTGTGAAGATGAAGATCGGATCCAGGATGATATTCATGATGGAACCGATGATGGTACAGACCATGGCTTTGCTGGCAAATCCTTCTGTTCTTAACAGGTTATTAGGCACAATATTCAGGATGATGGCCGGAGCGCCAATGGCAATCCAGATGTAATACTGCATGGCATAGGAAAGTGTATCTTCTCTAGCTCCCAACAGATGCAAGATGGGATAGCGAAGAAGTACAAGAACCAGTGCTGTGACAACACCCGTACCAATCGAGGCATAGATGGCAAATGAACTCATCCGGCCCGTTTTTTCATAGTCCTTCTGGCCTAAAAAGCGGGAAATGGCTGTGCTTGCCCCAAGACCGAAGATGTCGCCAAAGGCAATCATCAAGGAAAAGATCGGTGCACAGAGTGAAACGCCAGCTACCAGGGAAGTATCCTGGGTCCTGGCAATGAACCATGTGTCTACAAGGTTGTAGACAAGAGAAACAACCATGCCCATGACAACCGGCATGGCTGCTTTGAAATATGCCTTATGAACAGGCATGCTTGTAAAGATATCGTTCTGCATACTGGCCAATTGTACTAAAAGTGCATAGATTGTGCTGTAGTTTTCCGCAGATCATACAGAGATACACCATCTGGTTCAAAACAAAGATCAATGTTCCAGGTTTCAATGCCTGATGCCACTGCCTTCTCCATATCCTCTTTTACCTCTTCATAATGCGTGCTGTGCAGATGCGGTTTCAGATCGGTAGGAATGTATTGATTCACGGTCAGAAGAATAGCCCGTTCATGTGAAGCAAGCGAATCTGCAAGTTCCAGAATATGTTTCTGAAACCGTCCTGTAGAAGAAAAAGGCGTGACTTTCTTTGTCTGGATGTCAGAGCCATATTTCACATTCACTGTAGTCAATGGTGTTTTGACTTCCAGATAAGTGCTGCCCACCAGAAAATCCAATTTGAGCTTTCCAAATGTTACTTCTCTGCGAATGGTGTCATAGCTGGATACCATGTCATCTAACTGATGTGTCTGCAGCAGAAACGCCACAATGCGGTTGGAGAGAATCAGGTTGATGCCAACCCAGTTCTTATGTGCTTCATTCAGATTGTCAAAGGATACTGCTTCAACGGTATACTTCAGTTTCCGCTTCGGATCATCATGATATGACAAAAGACATGCCATATTCTTCAGTATGACATCACCGATTCTTGTGTCAGCCGGACAGTGACAGCGGATCGTTTCCCCATGCAGGAAGACATCCATCGTAAACTGCGAATTGCGTTTCATAATCATGCCTTCCTGCAGTATCGGATCAAAGAACAGTTTCTGTGCCATTTTCTTACTGACAGTCCACACAGTAACCATGCCCGACGGCCGCAAATGACGGTTTGATTGTCTTCAGTGTCTCCTGCAGCTTTCTTCTTTCATCCGCATTAGGAACCCTTTCCTCACTGATTGCATCGACTTCTGTTTTCCAGTCAGCCTGGATGGTCCTGCCAACGTCATTGCCGTAGCGAAGAAACAAATCAGCGGAATAGAAGATGCCGGTATTCTTTTCATAGGCCAGCAGGCCATTCTGCAGATGTACTTCCGAAGGATAATCAAAGAACTGCAGAGACAGATCGCCATCATTGACTTCCTGTCCTGCTTTCTCTGCCAGGATTTCTCCCTTGTATCCAAACCCCGGCAGCTCTCTTGCACACAGCTGGCCGCAGATCACTTTAAGATCCGGCCATTCTTTCTGCAGGACATTCAGTCCTCCTGCCTCATCGGATTCCATGTGTGAGACAAAGACATATTTCAATGGCTTTTCCTTCAGAATCTTTTTCAGATCCGGCAGGATGGCCTGTGCCTGCTGGACAGTGCCTGCCGCAAATAAAATGGCAGGATCACAGTTAAGAAGGTACTGATGAATCGTAAAATCCATCGGTGGAATATAGACAGAAAACTGATACAGATCTTTTGTGATTTCTTTCATTGCGTTTACCTGACTTTCTTCTTGTACGCATTTCCACGTGGCACTAGAATAATAGACACAATTGTTGCTATAGGAAAGAAATCAGACGTCTCCAGCAACAAAACTGGGAGAATTGATGCTATGCGCAGACAAGGATTGAATGAAGAAGTGATTCAGCAGTATATTGCCGAGGCGTTATTGCTGTTAATGCAGAAGAAGCCATATGAAAAGATTACGATCGGTGAAATCACACAAAAAGCCGGTGTGAACCGTTCCAGTTACTACCGGCATTTTGATACAAAAGAAGATATCATCCGCTATGTTCTGATGCATATCATGCAGGAATATCTGGCTGCCTATCAAAGCGGGAAGGATAAGAGCTTTGAGGCATACACCCTGCAGATCTTTACAACCTTTTATACACACAGGAAAGAACTGTTATTGATCCATAGGAATCATCTTTCCTATCTATTACTGGATGTGCTGAATACCTGCTTCAAATTTGATGCTGTAAAAGATGAAATCGGCTCTGCACGCCAGTTTGAGATTTCCTACCATATCGGCGGCATCTACAACAATATGCTGCTGTGGATGAACCATCAGATGAAAGAAACACCAGAACAGATAGCTGACATTGCCTTGTCCTTTAAGCCGGAAGGCTCCTTTACCTTGCTGAATGTACAGTAAGAAAGAATAGGGTAGAGTGAGCCGCGTTAGCGGCTCGACCCTCCCGTTGCACCGTACGTACGGTTTTCCGTATACGGCGCTACGTTTGTATTTACTTACGATTATTGAGATAGTATTCCAACGGGTTGACC
>NZ_JAZHUW010000028.1:0-28410 GCF_036453465.1 Lactimicrobium sp. | reverse complement strand
AAAGTATGTGAAATCTTTGAGCGCAGTATCGCGTGACTCAATGATTTTTCGTGTGAGATAAAAGACTGCCGGCAGAAATCGGCAGTCTTTTCAAAATAGCCGCATCGGCTAAGCCGTGAACAGTAACATTCAGACGTGTGAGGAAGTCAAGTACACTTGATTTATTTTAGGGGTTGTCCTATATTATTTATAGGTAAACGCCTACCGATCGCAACGGTTAGAATATTGCGAACGTGTATGTTTTGCCTCCGAAAACGACGGGGTGCTTCGGCGTAGAATATCGTTTACGTGTACGGAAGCCTGCCTGTTTAGCGGCTTCCTTTTTTAGGATTTATAATAACATTATGAAAATTGTCACGATTAACCAGGTATTGCTGAAAGAATTTCAGAATGATCCTGAGATTCTAAGAAAAACAACGCGCCCATGTGCACTAATTGTCCGCTTAAAATATAAAGGTGTGAACAGATCTTTTGCTGTACCACTGCGATCGAACATTTCCGCCAAAACACCAAAAAACCAGTATTTTGCGCTCCCTACAAGATCAACGACCCGCACGGGCAATCATCATGGTTTACACTATATCAAGATGTTTCCAGTTACCAAAAAATACCTCATTAGATATCGTACAGAAGGCAATTCGTTTGCGACTATGATTCAGTCCACCATAAATAAAAACGAAAAACAGATCGTAACCGAATGCCAGAAATATTTAGACGATTATGCAAACGGATGCAGACCGCCATTCTCAACAAATCTGGATCTTCTTATCAGCATTCTGGATTCTATGTCTCAAATTAAGAAGTAACATGGATAAACTATAGGATCTGCCATCCGACGCATGATGGAGGAACTCAATAACTGTCTTGTCAGATTCCAAATCTTTTCTGAACAGAAGATTCAAAAACCCGCAGAACAATTAGAAGCGTTTTAAAAACTTTTCCAGCTCTATTGTAAATCTGAGCGTCAAAGCTACTGATTTTAGGACATGACTTTGCAATTGTATTGTAAACAGGCGGGCAAATCGGAGAAATCACCGACGATTACAATGCAATTGCGAGGTCTAAAGTGCTACAAGAACTTCCCGTTTAAAATAGAATTGCACGGTTTAAAATAGAATTGCAAACTAACATGTCTACTTAGTTGACAGAAATGTGGTAAATCCATTAGTCGTATAACATACATTATGCGAATATGTATACATAAAGCAAAACCAGCGGATAGCCGTCAGATATCTGCTGGTTTTGCTTACTGCATGCAATTCTTTATCATGTCTGAAATACTATTATGCCTCTCATGAAATGACCATCCGCAGATCAGATTGATTGTCCTGATCTGCTTTTTATAATGTCACCAGCTAGAAAGTGTTAAGATTTTTTGATTTTGTCACTGTTTGCTAATTGTTACTGTTTTGTCACGAATACTACTTTCTATGATCTTCCAGAACACTGAGGATGCGCTGTACGTCCTTCTGACTGTCCGCTTCATAGATCGGATCTCTTCTACGCTCGCCCACCTTTACGCATTTGTAGTGTTTGCCATATCGATTGATGTACATTTCTTCAGTAAAGGCATCAATCTTCACGGTAATAGGTGTCTTCTGATAGATTTCGAGCATTACTCCATCAGCGTCAAAGGCTTCATACAATGAGTTTCCCATCGAAAACATATTGTTTCTCATGGTCCTTGGATATTCCGCATAGAACACGGCAGAATAATCAAAATCTGTCGGAAGCGGACGAAATGCATCGACTGGATCCAGAACCGGGAATGAGAACTTTGCATTGAGATAACGAATGTACTTCTCATTAAACCAGCGGTTCAGCGTGTTGTAGTTATGTGGAATATGGAATCGAATGATATCATTCGGAAGGCGTCCCTGAGCAGTGCCGTTGTACCGCTCTACACGTCCTTTAGCCTGTGGTGAATTGGCAAAGATCATCTTGATATCAAGACGGGCAAGCATGTCCGCGAACTGTGACGGCTTTCCGGATTTAACACTTCTGAAGACAGAATCCTTGTCAGAATATGTTGCCATCGGAACACCGTACTTTTCAAGGATTAGACGCATCATGCGTGCATATCCTCTGGTACACTCTGTAGGCATGAACCATCCTGCGAGCACTTCGGTTCCTGCATCATCTACTGCAAGATGCAGTGCGTACGCTCTGTCATCGTTAAACCAATCATATGGAGTGCCGTCAATCTGGATCAGCTCTCCGCGGCGGTCTCTCGGCCTACGAATTGGATGCGATACATGCGAACCATCTGTTCGAATCGGCTTGGCACTTGGTGACTTCCAACCTTCGCGTACGAAAAGATCTCTGAACCAAGATTTACTTCTATCCTTCAGTCCACATTTCGCTGCATCTCCTTTCCTCTCAGGATCTCTTCCCCAGATTACATCCTCTCGGTAGATATCTCTGAATTGTGCTATGGTAATGCTTGGATATGCTTTCTTGAATTCTTCTAAGTAACTGACTTCTTGGTCGGAGGCAGTCGTTACTGGCTTCTTGCCGGTATTACCATGAACAAGGATAGATTGCATATCCCTTTCATTCAGCTCCCCCGCAAGCCGTATAAGCTGTCTCTTACTGTAACCAGTTTTCTCAGTTATCTCTTGGTAAGTGATATGTGGATCGCTCTGCTTCTGAATCAGAAGTTTCAACGCTCCGGACTTGTCTTTATCGTTCTTCATAGAACACCTCCAATGAGGCATTCTACTCAAATACTGATATCCATCCCGTAAAAGGGTGACATTTTCAAAAAATCAGAAAGGTGACATTTTCATTTAACTATTACATGTCACCAGCTAGAAAGGAAAAAACCTCAGAGTCCTTTATTATCTTGCGAATAATACCTCTGAGGCTGGTCAGCAAAACATGATTAGTATCACAGATTACGAGCTTGTTGAAATCAGAAATAAAGATAAGTCAGAAACTCTTTTGTGTTGTGAGTAATAAAACTGTTCCTTGTCCTGTCTGCAGCCACAAACTGGTCTATCGTGATTCAGTAACACGTTATGGCCGGGATTATTACGATAAAAGAAGCACCTATCTCATTCGGCGGTTGAAATGCACAAATCCTTCCCCCTGCCGCTGGCATCACAGAGAGCTTCCGGACTTTCTGATTCCTTTGGCATTATTTATCAAAACGCCATTATTCAATCAAGTCTGTTTCTCACCGATTCCAGCAAGCTTTGCTTATTTACGTGCGTGTAATATATACGACAATGCAGCATCATGATCCAGTAAGTATTCAAACGTCGCAGCTGCTATGCTTTGATATAATTTCATCAGAAACACAAGAAGCTCAGTGAAATTAACAAGGAGGTTTACAAATGGATGATTTTGAAAAAAGCTTAGCCAGAAATCTTAATGATCCTGAATTCAAAAAGGAATGGAAATCTCTGGAGGTAGAGCACCAGATTCAATCTGCACTGATCAAGGCATGCACTGATGCGAAGATGACGCAGTCAGACCTTCCTTCCAATAGTGGATCTCTTCAATAAAATGTTAGTGCCTTATGCATCGTTCAGATCTGTGATATTCTCTTTGCTCATTCTGCCCTGATGCACGTTGTCTAATACCATGTTTCATCATCAACGATCTCAATCAGATGTTTGTCAAAGAGTGTAATGATTTTGAAGATACGAGTTTCATCTTCAAAAGCGATATAAGCATTGCCATCCAATATCCTATTCACCCTTCCAAGGCCATACTTCTTGTGCTTGATATGCATGCCGGGTGCCAGGTTTGTAATTTGTCTGTTATGTTTGCTGGTTATCTTTTGTTTCTTTTGCTGTTCCTCTTTTGCATATACATGTCTTCTGTTTCTCAGCATATCTGCCAGGTTTGTCAGAGCATACTTGTGCTGAGGATACTTCAGCAGTATTTCATCGCCGCACTGACCGATGATAACTGCCTTATGGCCGGATGCATCAATATATGTTCTTCCGATCAGATTTCGTGTTAGCGCAGCAAATATGTCATCTGAAGGCATCACTTCCTTTGGAAGTCTGGAAATGATCTCATTTGTAAATGACTGTCGTTCATTTCCTATATGAAAGAGATAGAGGGAGTTTTTAGCACGGGTCATACCGACATAGAACAATCTTCTCTCTTCCTGCTGAATCTGAATATCATCGCTGTTTAAAGGAAGTATGCCATCGATCACATCCAGCAGATACACTTGATCATATTCAAGGCCTTTGGCCGAATGGATTGTACTGAGAATCAGATTGGCATCTTTGGAATTCTGATGGTTTTTGATCAGATTCTCCAGTTCATCCAGCCTGTTCAGGAATGTCAGCCCATCTTTTTGAGAACTGGCAATTTGTTTGAGAATATCCAGTTTGGACAGATCCAGATTCTGATGTTCCGCATAATCAGAATACGCCATTTCTTCCGTAATGAAATCGATGAGACTGCTGCCGGAGATTTCCTTTAGTTTCTTGAATTGCTTACTAAGATTGACCACTTTGGCCTTCATCCAGCCTGGTAAATCCTGACCGTTTACCAATTCAAACAGAATCGTATTTCCTGAAGCAGAACACTTTTCCATCGCTGCAGCTGCCATTTTCTTAGAAATCTGAAGAGAGAACTTGTAGTAGATTCTCTGGAAAATCTCAAGGTTATCCGGAAAATACGCAAAGGTTACGATATCCCGAATGTCATTTACAATACGGCTTGAAAAGAACAGTGCATCATTGGAACGCATTTGAAAGGAAATTTCATTTTTGTAAAGCAGGTCCACAAGCGGAATGGCAGAATCATTGTTACGGTAAAGCACGGCAAATTTGTTCTTCTTTTCTTTTGCTTGATCCAACAGCCATGTATATTGATCGCTTCTGTCAGATACCTCTATCACATGAATCTGCTCACCTTCCTTACGCACAGCTTTGATGTTTTTCGGATGGCGGAACTGATTTCTGGAGATGAAATCCGAAGCAGCAGAAATGATATTGCCGGTGGATCGATAATTCTCTTCCATTAGAAGGACTTTCGCATCAGGCCAGTTCTTTTCAAAGTCAAGAAGTGCCTGCGGATACGCTGCACGGAATCCATAAATACTCTGATCCTCATCACCAACCAGGAACACATTCTGACTTTTCTCAGCAAGAAGATGCAGGATTTCATGCTGAATACGGGATGTATCCTGAGATTCATCCATGCAGAAATATTGGTATCTCTGCTGGTAGTATTTCAGCAGAGCAGGAACTTTCATAAGAAACAATCTGGCATAGACAAGCTGATCATCATAGTCCATCCATTTATGCTTTTTCATTTCATCAAGATAGGCATTGTAGATCAGATCAAAATGATCAAAGCTGAACTTCATATCTTTGATCTCGTTCTCATCCAGCATCATGTTCTTTACATATGTGATACCGGTTCGTATTTCCTTGAGAATACTGTCTGTTGCGTACTCCTTGGTATAGTCTGCATAGATTTTTCTCAGCAGTTTTGTAGTCTGATCGTCTTTTGCCAAATCAAAAACCTGGTTATGTGAAACCCTTTCGGAATATGTACGGATAATCATATTGCAAAGGGCGTTAATCGTTTTAAACGTGATCTTATCAGCCAGTGCTTCTGTAAACTGTCTGGCAAAACGCGCCTTCATTTCATCAGCGGCTGCATTTGTATACGTTATTACCACGATAGACCGTGGATCAATGTTTCTGACATAGATCATATAACCCAGTCTTGCAATCAGAACCGTTGTTTTGCCAGATCCCGGTACAGCCAGTAAAAGTACAGGCCCATCCACTGTTGTGACAGCCTGGATCTGCTGTTTGCTGAATCCATGTGTATATTGTTTTAGAAACGCTTCTTTATCCATCTGCCTCCATTATCCCACTGGCAGCTTGTTGTGCACAGAATCAATTCATACAGTTGTAAAAGGAATGATAGATATTCCAGTGACAGATATAAATGCTTGTCTGTGGTGGATCTTAGTTTGCTGATGTATTGATGGATCTGTTTTTCAATGCTTTCAGAGTGAAAAAAACAAGCAGACTGATATTCACGATCAATACGATGACGCTTCCCTCGATCATGTATGTTCCTCCGGAAATAAGAGTATTTCCAGATGGTACCATTTGCAGTAATTTTGGATAATCATCCGCAAGACTGACACCGCCCAATAACAATGAACCGATGATATTCCATACCGCATGTGCCATGACAGGTGCCAGCAGCGTTCCTTCTTCTTCATATAAAGCTGTTGTGAATAAACTCATCGTAATGACGTTAAGAACGGGAAGAATGCCTGCTTCAAAAGCACCGCCATGCATCAGTGTAAATAATGCTGTTGTAACAATCACAGCTGACTGCAGGTTGTATTTTGTTTTTAACAGCTGATAGATATATCCATGCACCAGGAGTTCCTGCATCATAACATTGATCAATGCAGAAATGATCCACAGCCACATCATTGAAACCTTGTTTTCTCCTGTAACAATCAGATGATGCGTGATCAGAAGGATTCCTGCAGATATGCCAATCCATACAATTCCGCAAAGTAAACCAGTCAAGCTTCCTCTTCCTGCATTTTGTGCAATTGGAATTTGGATATGTTCATGATCAAGAAGGATAAAAATGATCGTGAAGGCAAGAATGATCAGGAATGGGATCAGTTCTGCAAAGAATCTCCATACAGCTGGATTCTCCGAAGGAACGTCAATGATTCCAGTCAGAACAGCCCAGCCAATAAAAAATACAGTGATTTTCAAAATGGTTAACAGATATCCTTTTGCAGTTTCTTTCATTCGTTTTCTCTTTTCTCAGATAACAATCCTATTTTCATCCAATTACAGCCAGAATAGTGATTATTGTACCATTCTGGCGTGTGGATCTATATTACCAGATACATATACGCTGCAGAACAAATGGAAAATGGCCCCTGTTTGTCACAGGAGCCGTTTTCCGTTTGGGAATAAGAGATATTTATGAACGAAGTATTATCGGGAACTGGTTACTTTGTAGGGAAGAATCCGGATGGCGCATCCGAGAGATTGATCATGATGTTCTTCTTGGCTGTGTAAGCATCCAGGATTGCAAGATCTGTCTCTCTGCCGATACCGGACTTCTTGACACCGCCGAACGGTGCACCTTCCGGAATCTGGTTGTAGGTATTAACCCACATTCTGCCGGTTTCTACCTTACGGGAAACTCTGAGTGCCTTGGTGATGTCCTTTGTGAAGACACCGCCGCCCAGGCCGTATTCACTGTCATTTGCCATGGCAATGACTTCATCTTCATCATGGAACTTGATGACAACGGCCACCGGCCCGAAGATTTCTTCTCTGGCAACACGCATGTCATTTGTCACATTGGTAATCAGCGTAGGCTTGACGAAGTTGCCCTTGGCAAGATCGCCATCGTTGTTCTTCACACCGCCTGTAGCAATCGTCGCGCCTTCTTCCTTGGCAATGTCGATGTAGGAGAGGATCTTCTTGACCTGACCGGCATTGATCTGGGAACCAATCTGGGTTTCCGGATCCAGCGGATCGCCCTGCTTTACCTTATTGAACTGATCTGCCAGAGCAGCAACGAACTTATCATAGATGGTATCCTGAACGAAGATTCTGGATCCTGCGCAGCATACCTGGCCCTGGTTGAACAGGATGCCAAGCATTGCGCCATCAAGAGCCTGATCCCAGTTCATATCATCAAAGAAGATATTGGCACTCTTGCCGCCAAGTTCAAGGGTTGCCGGAATCAGCTTGTCAGCGGCTGCTTTGGCAACACTGTAGCCAACTTCGGTAGAACCTGTGAAGGCAAGCTTTCTCAGATCCGGATGATCCAGCAGGTACTGTCCTGCCTTGCTGCCCTTGCCGGAGATGACATTGATGACACCAGCCGGAACAACGTCTTTAATCAGATCCATCAGGACATTGACGGATAACGGAGTGGATGAAGATGTCTTGAACACGGTGCAGTCACCAGCTGCAAGAACCGGTGCCAGCTTCCAGGCTGCCATCAGGAACGGGAAGTTCCAGGGAACAATCTGACCAACAACACCAATCGGCTCACGCAGCTCAATGGAGAGCATGCCGCCATCCAGTACAACAGCAGATCCCTTCTGTGTTCTCACCGCACTTGCAAAGTAACGGAAGTGCTTGGCAGACAGCGGAATATCAACTGCCAGTGTCTCACGGATCGGCTTGCCATTGTCCATTGTTTCAACTCTGGCGAGAAGTTCCTTGTTTTCATCAATGATGTCAGCGATCTTGTCAAGGATCGCAGCACGTTCTGCCGGTTCCTTGTCACGCCATGCCGGGAATGCCTTCCAGGCAGCCTTGACTGCCTTGTCAACATCTTCCTTGGTAGCCTCAGCTGCCTCAGAAAGCAATTCGCCATTGGCAGGATTGTATACCTTGAAATATTCACCTGCACCCGGTTCAACGAACTGTCCGTCGATAAATAAACCATATCTGTTTTTCAATTCTGTATTCATGGAAAACCTCCTTTGTTTTCTCTTAACTACTTGGTACACTGATAGCATAAAGAGAAACTGGTCCTTTCAAAAGAACCAGTCAGTTTAAATAAAAAGGTACCAGATATGTTTGACTACAACTTTAAAACAGATCAGTTTAAATACGAAACACTCTATGAAGGCATCCGTGAAGATATCATCAATGGCCATCTCAAACCAGACCAGAAGCTGCCGGGCCGACGGGAAATGGCAGCCAATCTTCATATCAGTATTACCTCTGTCAAGAAAGCATATGAGCTGTTAACGGATGAGGGATGGCTGTATGTCAAAGAGAAAAGCGGCTATTACATCAAGAAGATCAATTACCGCATGAAACCAGTCAAACCGTTTTCCATTCCAGCCGAAGATCCAAAACAGGAAAAAGCATACGAGATTGACTTCAAGGCCAACCAGGTTTCGACAAGACTCTTCCCCTTCTCTCAATGGTCCAGATGTATGCGCAATGCCCTGAACTATCCAACTGAGACATTGAGTCAGACCGTGCCATGGCAGGGTCTTTACCAATTGCGGGCATCCATTGCAAAGTATCTCTATGAAAACCGCAGTATGGCTGTCAATCCAGCCAATATCATCATTGGTGCCGGTACAGAATATCTGTATACAAGACTGTTGATGATCCTGCCGGAAAACACTGTAATTGCGGCAGGTGATACCGGTACGCATACCTTTGCCTCCATTGCCAGGCATCTCAAGATCCGCTTTGATAAAGTGCCCCTGGAACAGCAGAACATGAGTCCTGATCAGCTTGCAAAAGATGTCACGATTGCCCAGCTGTCACCAGCCAATCTTTTTCCGATTGGCAGAGCCATGCCGGTAGACCAGCGCATTGCCTTTTTTGAATGGGTCAATGCAAAACCAGGCAGATATCTGATTGAAGATGATTATGACAGTGAATTTCGGTATGATGGCGGCTACAAGAAGACGATGTTCTCAGAAGATACCCAGAACAAAGTCATCTACATGAACACCTTTTCCAAGACCATGATTCCTTCCTTACGCATCAGCTATATGATCCTGCCGGATGATCTGTTAGAGACCTATGAAAAAAACATCGGCTTCTATGCCAATTCTGTCTCGACATTCGAGCAGTATGCTTTATCAGAATTCATGGAAGAAGGTTACTTCCAAAGACACCTGGACAGGCTGTTAACGTATTATCGAAAACACAGACAGAACATCCTTACAGCCATACGAAATGATAAAGCACTGATGCAGAAAACCAGGATTGAAGAATATGGAGCCGGCACCCATTTTCTGCTGCATATTCACACAGATAAAACAGAACAACAGCTCATTCAAAGCGCAGAACAATCTGGCATGTATCTGTCCTTCTGGCATGGCAGCCATAAAGATCATGAACAGATCTTAGTCATCAATTACGCTGCCATCCCAAATGAAAAGATCCAACAGGCATTAAAGCTGCTGGATGACGTGATAACTGTTATGTAAAAGCCACTGTCAAGGGCTAATTCTCAATTTTGGCAAAATGTCTTCTTTTACTATTTGAGGGCATGAGGAAAGAGTTCCGGATTGTAAACAGTTCGCGGTAGTTAGCCATTCTGTTATTCGTGTATCAGGGACAATTGCTCTCCCACCCCACAGGCCAATGGTTTCGCCGCCAGCTCTGCTGTCTAAAATCGTGGATCACTTAAGAATCAGTGCCATCATAGCTTAATCGCAGATAGCTGAACCGTCCAATTTATATCCGGACGACTCCTTCCTGATGCCCTCAGTTTATTCATGTGTTGCTGTGATTCATCGGTTTGATTACTATTCAAGTTATTTATACTCTCATTATTTGTGCTATATCAAGCTGCTGCCTATCATCCTTTGCAATATGTTAAGCAAGAGCAGTGTGAATATTGCCTGTCATCATGCCCCATATAAAGCACGCCAGCTCTCGTGCTACTGCAGTCGTCGCTTGGTTATGGCATTTCCGGTTGTGCAGCACAAGGCGCAGATACCTCTTGCGAAGACGTTCATTTGCTCTATCCGCATAGGCAATGATTTCAGCTGTGTTTCCTTCCTGGCGTTTCTTCAAGGCTGCGCTCTTGCCAGACGATGCCCGTGAGAAGGATTGTGCACATTCCACAAGAAGTTTGCGCAGAAACGAATTTCCCTGCTTCGTAATACCTGTCTGGTTCTGATTGTCACTGCTGCTGAGCTCCCCTGCAACCAAGCCAAGGAATGCCGCAAAGTTCTTTGCCTTGACGAATCTGGTGAAATCCCCAATCTCCACAATCAAAGCCAGAGCAGTAAGGACCTTAATCGACTTAAAGCAGGTCAGTTTATGCACTGCCTCACGGTATTTATCCTTTTCAGCGATCTCTTCAATGCGTCTGTTCAGCTGTTCCAGACGATCATTAACTGTTTCATAAGAAAGCAGGTAAGCATCCAGCGTTTCCTTATTGATCCCCTCCAGAGGAAGTTCTTTAAGCCACTTCAGGTGCTTCTTTGTCCAGTAGTTTTTGCCATCGGTATACTGATACCCATGTCTGGTTGTAAACGCACAGATCTGCTGCTTGATCACCCTTAGCTGCTTCTTATGATCCTGCTCCATACGGATGTAATCACGAACAGCTTCATCTTCTTCATCCGGTGTGTAAACTTCACTGTATTCATGGTTCTTCAATGCCTTGGCAATCGCTTCGGCATCACGCTTGTCAGTCTTTTTCCTGCGGCGTCTGTTTATCTCTGTCCCCGTAATAGAGGCAGGAGCCAGAACCTTTGCGGTAATGCCATTCTTTTCAAGATCACGCTTCAACTTGAAACCAAGGCATCCGGCTTCATACCCGGTTACGATCTTTGTATCATTTCCGAACTTTTTGCGGATTCCCTTGCAGTAGTTAACGATGTTGGCAACAGCAGGGGAATACGTATTTGTATTCACTGATACTGCGGATCCTTCAAGACAAGTAGAGAGTGTGTAGTTTGTGGTGTGTGCATCAATTCCAACGTATGCTATCATGTAAAGGCCTTCCTTTCTTGGATGAGGCAACTTCCCCATCTCTTTTTTAGCCAATAACAAGTATGCGGGATGATCCTCGAACACACAAGTTAATGGAGGGCTTTTACATATTGTCTAAAATTTTTTATTGCTGTACGGGAACAGGTACAACAACATTTTTCTCTTAACATATGCTGAATGTGAATATATGCAAGGAGAAAACGAATATGAGTAACGCAATGGAAAAAGCGATTGAAAGATTCTGCCACGAAAGAGATAACGGATTATTACTGCTTGATGCACCGACAGGATCAGGGAAAACGTATAACGTTCTGAACTTTATTTATGATCACTATGATGATAAAGAGTACCGGAATAAAAAATTCTTCTTCCTGACAACACTGAAGAAAAATCTTCCTGTCAATGATTTGAAAAGTCTTTTCGTAAAAAATGACCGTTTGATGGATTTTCAGCGTGACGTTATCATGCTGGATAACAATGCTGATGCACTGCTGAATAGTCTTCGCAAGAAAGAGAATACTATCAAAGTACCTTCATCAATTCAGCAATGGCCTGAATATCAGAATGTAATCAGCAGAGCAGATTTTATTAATAACTATCGAAGTCAATCTTGCTCCCATGATCTTTTTGAAAAATCATTGTTTGATAACGCTTTGAAACAATTCAGCAATACGGATGAGCCTAAATTCAGGCATAAGATCGAAGAACTGCTCAAATCTCGTTGGAAATCTCCCAAGCAGAGATTGCAATTGATTGAAAATAATGAAAGCTACCAGTGGATTGCAGAACTGTATCCTGCCGTTAAAACAATTGAAAAGCGAGTATTTTTCATGTCTATTGATAAGTTCTTCTTGGGTAATTCTACTTTAATAGAGCCCACTTATACCTTTTACAATCACCCGATCATCAAGGATTCTATAATCTTTATTGATGAAGTTGATTCTACAAAATCCCATTTGCTGAACCAGATTATCAGTAAAGGCATTGAGTCAAAAATTGATTATCTTGCATTATTTGATCAGCTCCATTCCGTGATCAAGACCAAAGGACTTCCAAGTGAGCTCACAGCAGAATCTAAGGCCAGTAGGAAATACCGGGATGATAGCGAGAAATATAAATCACCATCTGATATTGTCAAGGAGATCGAAAGGGTTCTGGATGAAACGTATGCGCAGTATAACATGCAGTATAGTTTTCGTCTGGAACCAGACAGCCAATCAAATGGCAGAAACTTCTTGTTCAATGACCTGAAATATCATTCTGTTTTTCAAGGAAAGAACAGCTTCATTGAAATCAACACTGATAAAAATTCCAAGCAGAACTGGCTGCGGCTTTGCAGCAAGAAAATGAGCACAAATGAAAAGAGTGTGATTGGAATGTTGAGCAGTGTAAAAGGTTCTCTGTCATATTTTGTCAATGGCTGCGGATATCTTGGCATGAATTATAAAAACTATATGGATGAAAAGAATAAATCGGGTGATGATGACTTTTCTTTTGATGAAGCTGTACAGTCTATTCTGAGTGAGTTTGTTCCTGCAAAAGATTTCAAGAATTACTTACGCGAGCAGGTGCTTTCTGGTGAAATCACAAACAGAAGGAAAAAGCAGAATACACACAGAATCCCTATGGAGCAATTGGATCAATCTGTATATGCAAAAGGATTCCGCTATTATGATTTTTTGGACGAGCCAACACATCAGATGCATTCAGAAATCAGATTATATGATTTCAATGAAACACCTGAACATGTCATGAAACAGATCTGCGAATCCGCACATGTGATTGGTATTTCTGCAACTGCTACTCTGCCTACGGTACTTAGTAATTATGATCTTGACTGGCTGAAAACTGTGCTTGGAAGCAACTATTACAAGCTTCCTGAAGAGGATCTGCAGAATATCAGAACCGAATTTGAAAATTCAAATATTGGATATCACAATGTCAACATACATGTCAATCCAATCAATGTAAACGAAGATTTCAAGCAGACATGCATTGACCTGCTTGAAGATGAAGAGGAAGGTGAAGAATTTTGTAATGAACTCGATCGAACTATAGATAAATCACATGATAAAAAAGCATTATTAAAAATCCTGACGGCAGTAAAAATGTTCATGAAGAATGATTCTTTGCATTCCTGTCTGTGTTTCAGCAATAAACTTGCAAAAGACTCTGGCGGCAAGCTTGATCGTCAGCTGATCATTAAGGCAGCTAGGATAATGAATCATCATCTTAACAAACAATATGATGTTGAAAAAATGTTTGTCATCATGAGTTCTGAAAACTTTCGTGAGAATCAAAAATTACTTTGTGAAGACTTGTCCAAAGGTGAAAAGCGTTTTGTACTGACATCCTACAGTACGCTTGGCGCTGGTCAGAATTTGCAATATGATGCGCCAAAGCGGCAGAAGCTGATCGCAGTAAATGATCATACATGGGATAATCATAAAAGAGACTTTGACAGTATTTATCTTGAGAAACCAACAAATCAAGTGGTGAACATTTATTCAGAACTATCGGATGAGAATCTGATCAGGCTGATTTATCAGATCGAATTTCTGATGGAATCCGGTGATATCTCGCAGGCAGCAGGAATTGCACTGATAAAGGAAGGTTTCCGGCACCTTCAAAGAGATGATGGTGCAATTCTTCCATCATCAAAATCAGAGGGTATCAGAACTTTAGGAAATGATCTGTATGATAATAATTCCTATAACAATTCTATTCTCCAGGTACTTATTCAGGCAGTTGGCCGGATCTGCCGTACAGGTCATAAAAATCCGGATATTCAGATCATGATTGATGAAGAATGTTTTCAGAAATGTGATTTTAGAATCATGAAGACAAGACTGATGAATCCGGAATTTCGCGCAATTGTTAATGAGAGTTTGAAATATCAGCAGCACTCAGAATCGAAAGAATACATTAAACTGAAGAATCAGGCCGATATTCTATCTGATCAATCCATGCAAGCCATCCAATCGATTTTAAAGAGCACGTGGGACAAAATATCAATTGAACAATGGAGAACGCTTAGAATGATACTGTTGAAGTATCCAACGGTCTCCTTAGAAATCATTGAACAGCATCCAGAATGGAAAAACATATACTTTAAGCTTCCCGTTAAAGCAAATAGATATTCTTATCGGCAGGAAAATGATTATCATCAAAACGATGTTTCATTTGATATGGATCTTCCTCAAAAGGTTTCACAGGAAGATATCCATTTGCAGGATGTTCTGACGATTCCTGGATTAAGAGAATATTTTGAAAAGAATCAGTTCGCTGTCGAATTTAAGAAGAATGATTATATTATGACGCCGCCCGAATTCAACAATATCTACAAAGGTGCTCTGGGAGAGGAAATCGGAAAATTTATCTTAGAGACATATCTTCATATCAAGGTAATGCCTATAGATGATCCTGCTCATTTTGAGCTCTTTGACTCTGTTTTGGACAACGGTATTTATCTTGATTTCAAATACTGGAAAGACACGATGAGAGTTGATGCCAAAGAGCAAAAGGAAAAAATCATGCAGAAACTTGATAAATGCCATGGAAGACGTGCTGTTATCATTAACATCCTTGGATATGAGGGTTCTCAAATTACACCAAGCGATGATGGAAGGATCATTGAAATTCCGTATCTCTTTGATCTTAACAAAAAAGAACTGTCCTCAAAGATGCTTTCTGAGATCATGAATGGAGGTTATCTGAAATGACATATACGATGCGCAGCAGCAAAATCCATGCTGTTTTTCAATATGATGTCATCAACAGGGATTTCTCTATTTTCATGGTGACAACATCTGAAAAGTATATTTCTTTTGGAGCAGGTTTTCTTGATTGCGGACAGAGTCTGAAAATCAGTTCCATCGCATATGATACTGGCAAAACATTCTATATTCTGACACCAGCTGGAACAGCTTCGAAATCTGAAATCATTGCTGTTTTGCGTTCCTTTGATAAAGCAAATACGCTATCCATTAAGAGCGTCTTAGCAGAGGATCTTCCTGGTCACATTCTTCTGCAGCTTCTTCTTAACAGCCTCTCCAATGCTGCAAAAGAGTGTATGCAGTATGTCAATCTGACAGGCAGATTATTATGTTATCGGCCTGAATGGATCAAGCGTGATAAAGATGGCAATATATGGGGAATGGCCGCTCTTGAGCTTAAAATCGGGAAAAATCTGGATCTGCATATGATGGCGCATTCCTTGTCTTCTATTCTTCTTAGAAAGCAGATGGATTTTCAGAATCAAAAGCTGCAGTTTCATGATTACCCTCAATATCGATTCGCATATCATTCAAGCTTGAGAAGGGCCATGAAAAATGAATTAAATGCGAAAGAAAACTTTATCATCAAGCCTGTGAAAGATAAGCGGGCACATGTTCCATTTCTTGCCTTTTCTGATTGGAATCATTATCAAACCACCAAAATTGGCATCTTATATGATGTTCTTTGTCTTGCTCAGAAAAAGCTGGGTAACTATGTCAAAATCAGTTTTGTTGAATTTCCAATAACAGACACCATTCCGGTACACAAAGAAGACCTGAAAGAATATCAGAACATCGTAAGAAACTGCATCCAGGCAAAACAGATCCACTTCGTTGATCAGGTGAAATCTGCAACATCTATTGCTTATCTGGAAGGGTTGAAAGCCAGAATAGAAGAGCAGTTTCCTGGTGTGCATGCAACAGTAGGCCAGAGGATTTGTCATCAGAAATACAATATCTGTTATATTCATGACAAGCCATACTATGAGCAGTATCAGGCATCTGATCCACATAATAGTGCTGCAAAAAAAGATGTAGTTGCCCAGCACATTACCGTTGAGAACTTTTCCCATGACACAGATGCTGCAATCATGACCGTACTGAAAGAACTGGTCATTAAAAATGATTTGCAAACAAGTGCAATTATGCTTGCAGACTGGCAATCATACGCATACAAAAACGACTGGATCTTTTGTTTAAAGCAGGATGACGATTATTATTTCATGACGATTCATTCGGATGGTACATTTGCATTTGAGAAAATGTCATTTGATCTATTCAATTACTCTGCAAATACCAGACTAATGAATTGCTTCAAGGATAAGAATGTGAAGGGTGTTATTCAGGATGATCAGGGCAATCTCAATCTGATCAGGGATACTTTGTTGTTTACACTTCCTGAATTTCAGGATATTGCAGAAATCCTGAAACTTGAAGCTGAAAAGAAATCTATTCATGGATCTGATTTGCTTTCTGCCTGCCGTCAGGTTCTTGAAGAAAGTCTTTCAAATACCGTAGAGAGTGATCTGAAAGAGTTAATCAATACGATTGATATAGATCATGAATATGATAAGAAAACTCTTCTTTCCAGCATTTCCAATCGCACACTGAAGCACAGAATCTCGGATACTCTGTATCATGACACAGGCATTTTACTGCATGCTTATCTTCGTGATCAGAGTGCAAGGGAAATGTATTTTCACGGTGTTACAGATATCAACTATGCCATGCTTGATGATGCTCATGCGTACTATTGCGTAGGAGATGTCGGAAGGGGGATGAAGAATTTGATTCAGCATGCTTCCTTGATTCGTGAAATAGAGGCAGTATCTGGTTCTCCTTTATTCTTTGATAAGCTGCTGCCACTGATGGAGGTGGAGTTTGTACGTAATGGTCAGCTCACTGTTATTCCATTTCCTTTCAAATATCTCCGCGAAAAAATAAAAACCGTTTCTCTGCAGTAAGCATGAGAACCGGCTTGTCATCATTGATCTTTCTTATCTCTGTCATCAATGAGGTTTCCCTCACCCGCATGTTTATCCATCTTTGCTTTGATGAGCTCAAACAGCACCTCGGATCCTTCTTTGGTTTTGCCCTGTCTTTGCATGACGGTGTTATAGGAAACATGATGCTCTTTCCAGTCACCGCCGCCATTGCTGTCATTAAGCAGAAGGGGCTGCAGGTTATCCATGGCATGGGCAAACTTTGCCTCGGGTGTTTTGTTGGCTTCAAACTCTTCAAATAATGTGCGCAGGGGAATCTTCTGGTCTTCTGGCAGCATCCCATAGATCCTGTCTGCTGCTCTTTCTTCCCGCTCATGCTGGGTCTTTTTGCCTTCTTCATCATAGGCATAGGTATCACCGGCATCGATTTCAACAACATCATGCAGTAAGCACATGATCATGACATGGGCGATATCCACGGGTTCATTGCTGTACTCCTGCAGCAGGTATGCCATGATGGCCATATGCCACGCATGCTCGGCATCATCTTCTCTTCTGCCATGATTGGTGAGATGTGTCTGCCGCAGAATATTCTTTTCTTTGTCCAGCTCAAGGATGAAGGCGAGCTGTTTGTTCAGCCGTTCGTTATCCATATATTCTCTCCTAATATGTGTAATGTTCCTGGATTCTTTTTCTGAGAATGGCAAAGGTTGCTTTTTCACCTTTGTTCTGTATCATAGTCAGGGCTTCTTCCAGGGCCTGTGCTGTTTGTGGATGCATGTACATTCTGTCATTTCTTGACAGATAGTACTGCAGCGGCGATGCGTCGGTATACTTTTCTTTCTGGTATACCTTGCAGGCGGCCACCCGGTCGCAGACCATCTCGACCACATAGTTGTAGGGCATCTTGATCGGCTGCCACTTTCCGTCAATCATGTCATACCAGTATTCCCAGTGGTGTCTGTTTCTGCCTTTATGGTGCAGCCAGCCAAGGGAATAGCCCTTGATCTGCTTCTCTTTCATATACGGAGACTTGTCACCCTGGAAGTACTTGACCGATACCCAGAATTCACTGGGAGAATACTTGGAAAGATCGTGGGCAAGGCCCTGGCGGTACAGGCCGCAGGCGAAGCAGTTGCGCATGACCTGATACCTGTGGCTGTCAATCGTATGCAGGTGGTGGACAAAGCGCCATGCCAGTGGTTTCTGTTGTGGATTTGTCTGCATAGATACGATTTTAAAGCAATTGCGGCCATGGTCAAGTCGGCTGTAAAAGAGTGGGAAACGATGCTAAAATAGGACGCAGGAGATTGCATATGAACCGACATGAAGAACGAGAAAAGGCGATGATCACCGTCTATGAGGATCTGCTTGCTGAGAGGGATCTGGATGAGCTGATTGAAGATACATACCAGATGAAAGTGGAAGATGTAGATCCGTATTTTGTGGATGTGATCCGCACGGCAGTGAAAAACAAGGACCGCTATGCTGGCTATATCAATGAAGTGCTCAAGGACTGGTCTTTTGATCGTCTGGGTATGATCGAAAAGGCGATTCTGCTGAATGGCTGTGCTGAGTTTGATCTCAAGCAGCTGTCTGCCGCAGTGATTATTGATGAGTCCGTGGAAATGGCACGGAAGTACTGTGACAAGGATGCCTATAAGCTGATCAACCGGGTACTGGATGTCATATGAGCGGCAGAAGGATTGTTCCGGTCAGCACCCTGGTCCATTATCTCAAGGGCCAGCTGGAAGGAAATCCCGTCCTGCACGGCGTTTTGATTGAAGGTGAAATATCCAACCTGAGAAAGCCTTACAGCGGACACTGGTACTTCTCTTTAAAAGATGACAGGGCATCCATGGCATGTGTGATGTTTTCCTCACGCAACCGCAATGTGAAGTTTGATCCCAAAAACGGTGATAAGGTCATTGTCCGTGCTGATGTAACGGTCTATGAAAGTGAAGGACGGATGCAGATGATGGTGGATGCCATGAAGCCCAGCGGCATCGGTGATCTGTATCTGCAGCTGGAAGCCTTGAAGAAGAAGCTGTCTGCTGAGGGACTGTTTCAGGATATCTATAAAAAGCCGCTGCCTTTGTATCCGATGTCGATTGGCATTGTGACTGGCAATCATACCGCTGCTCTTTCGGATGTATTGATTACATTGAAAAAGCGCTGGCCGATTGCGAAAGCTGTTGTCTATCCTGCTGCTGTGCAGGGAGAAGGGGCAGCCGTGAAGATTATTGATGCGCTGCATCAGGCAGATCAGGCACACCATGATGTGATTCTGCTTGTTAGAGGCGGGGGATCTCTGGAGGATCTCTGGTGTTTCAATGATGAAAACCTGGCCAGAACCGTGTTTGCCATGCACACACCGATTGTGACCGGCGTTGGCCATGAGATTGATACCACACTTGTTGACTATGTATCGGATCATCGTGCCAATACACCAACCGGTGCGGTAGAAGCAGCTACTCCGGATATTCATGAAGTAGAAGATCTATTGCATCAGTATCAGGACCGCATGGTTCATCAGATGCAGGTACGTCTGGACAATGCGAAGAAGCAGCTGGAACATCTTTCTGCTTCTGCTGTATTGAGCCGGCCGGAGAATCTCTATAACCAGAAACAGATGAAGCTGGATTATCTGCGGGAAAGAATTCTTGGCTATACGTCCGTCATCAAGGAAGAGCGCAATCATTTTGAACAGCTGTCTCATGCTTTATCAAAGCAGATTCATACCAAAGAGAGTCTGCTGATGCAGAAGAACATGGATTACCGCAATCGGATGATAATGGCCTGTCTTGGCCGTATTCATCAGGAACAAAGTGAGCTGCGAAATCTCGATACACGCTTAACCAGTGGTGAAAAGATTGTGCTGGAAAGAAAACGCAGTGATCTTGAGAAACAGATGCGGCTGCTGGATGCCTATTCACCTTTGAAAGTACTGGACCGCGGCTATGCGGTTGTCATGAAAGATGGCAAAGCAGTTCATACAGTTGAAGAATTATCTGCCGGTGATCAGGTGAAGATGCGCTTTGGTGCAGGCAGTGCTGAGGCAGAGATACTTGAAACAAGAAAGGAGCCTTGATATGGCAGCGAAGAAATTGACTTTTGAAGAGAGCATGGCGAGACTGGAAGAGATCGTGAATGCGCTGGAACAGAATGATGCACCTCTTGATCAGACGGTTGCCATGTTTGAGGAAGGGCTCAAACTGGTGAAGTCCTGTGATGCTTCTTTGAAGCAGTTTGAAAATAAAGTAAATGAGATTGTCAAAGAGAATGGCGGTGAGCAGGATCATGAGTGAATCGTTTTTTGATGATGTATTGAACAGCTATATGGATGCCTTGCCGGCTTCCCGTGTGCAGGAAGCGATGCGCTATTCTCTTCTTGCCGGGGGCAAGCGGATCCGTCCGAGACTGCTGTTTGCCACGGCAAAGGGATATGATGTACCTGAAAAGGATGCCACTGCCTTTGCGGCTGCACTGGAGATGATTCATACCTATTCGTTGATTCATGATGATCTGCCAGCCATGGACAATGATGATCTGCGAAGGGGCAGACCAACCTGTCATAAGCAGTTTGATGAAGCAACGGCCATTCTTGCTGGTGATGGTCTTTTGACTTATGCTTTTGAAGTAGCAGCCGGTGCCCCGGTATCGGCTGAGAAAGTACAGCGCAGCATTGCCATTCTTGCCAAGATGGCAGGTCCTGCCGGCATGGTGCTTGGCCAGTGCCTGGATACAGAAGAAACGGTGGATCAGCCGGATTGGGAAGCACTGCAGAACATTCATCACAAGAAGACAGGTTGCCTTTTGTCAGCACCGCTGATGATTGGTGCTGTACTGGCTGGTGAAAGTGAAGAGGTTGTGGCTTCCTGGCATGATCTGGGAGATGAGATGGGGCTTGCCTTCCAGATTCAGGATGACATCTTTGATGTCGAGCTGACCAGTGCACAGCTTGGCAAATCCAATTCGGATGCGCGCAATGACAAGGTTACCAGTGTGACGCTGCTTGGCATTGACAAGGCAAAAGAAGTCATGAATATGCTGTATGATGACAGCTGCAAGAGGGCTGCACAATTTAAGGGGTTTGACGCCAAGGAACTGATCACACTGATTCATTCAGTTCAAAAGCGGAACAAGTAACAATACGCATTGAACAAACTACTGGAGTAATAAATGAATCTGTACGATATAAAAAGTCCTGCTGATATCAAAGATATGTCGCTTGATGAGCTCAATGAGCTGGCGGCTCAGATCCGCCGTTTTCTGATTGAGAGCATTTCGCATACCGGCGGCCATCTGGCCAGCAATCTGGGTGTAGTGGAGTTGACCATTGCCCTGGATTATGTATTTAATACGCCGCGTGACAAGGTATTCTTTGATGTCGGCCATCAGTCCTATACCCATAAGATCCTGACCGGGCGGGCATCACAGTTTTCTACCCTGCGTCAGTACCATGGTCTTTCCGGCTTCCAGAAACGCTCGGAAAGCATCCATGATGTCTGGGAGGCAGGACACAGCTCAACATCTTTGTCCGCTGCCCTTGGCATGGCCGTTGCCCGTGATCTGGATCATGAAGACTATCAGATTGTACCGGTCATTGGCGATGGGTCGCTAGGCTCAGGCATGGCCTTTGAAGCACTCAATGAGATCGGTTATGAGAAAAAGAAGATCATCATTGTCTTCAACGACAACAACATGTCGATTTCCCGCAACGTTGGTGCCATGACTTATAACTTTGCAAGACTCAGAGCAAGTGATGGCTATAACAACTTCAAGGATTCCCTGAAGGAAAACCTGAACAGGAATGAATTCGGCCGCGGCATTTACCGTTCTTTGAAGAATATGAAGAACTCCATCAAGGAGAATATTGTCGATACCGGGATCTTCGGCCAGTTCAATCTGGAATATATGGGACCGGTGGACGGCCATAATATCCATGATCTGATTCAGGTCCTCAATGTTGCTAAGAAGTATGATGGACCGGTCGTTGTCCATGTGATCACCAAAAAGGGCAAAGGCTATCTGCCCTGTGAGAATGACCATGAGGGCAAATGGCATGGTGTGGGTCCGTTTAATCCGGATACCGGCAAGCCGCTGCATGATGTGCCGGCTGGCTATGTGCCATGGGGCAGGCTGTTTTCGGATATGGTATGTGATCTGGCGGACAGTGACGATCGCATTGTGGCCATCACACCTGCTATGATACAGGGGAGCTTTCTGCAGAAGTTCTTTGCCCGCCATCCGGAGCGTGCTTTTGACTGCGGTATTGCCGAGGAACATGCAGCGACCTTTGCGGCAGGTCTTGCCATCTCTGGCAAACGGCCTTATCTGGCTGTCTACAGTTCCTTTCTGCAGAGAGCCTATGACCAGGTGAACCACGATATCTGCCGTATGGATCTGCCGGTTGTGATTGGCATTGACCATGCCGGTCTGGTTGGTTCGGATGGAGAAACCCATCATGGCATCTTTGATATCGGTATTCTCAAATCGCTGCCGAATCTGATCTATGCCCAGGGCAAGGATGCCCCGGAGGCCAGAGCTTTGACCCATCTTGCCTTTTCACAGAACCATCCCTTTGCCATCCGCTATCCCAAGGGCGTTGTCAAAGAAGAAGCACAGCGCAAAGTACCTCCAATTGCCATTGGCAGCTGGACCACGTATCCATCCACGGATCATGACAAGGCATGGGTATTGACCTATGGGCCAAGTGTGGATGTCATTTCGGAAAAGCTGAAGGTGAATCAGATTCCGGTGACGGTTGTCAACTGCCGCTTCTTCAAGCCAATGGATGAAGACATGCTGCAAAAGATTGCAAACAGCCATCTGCCGGTATTGATCTATGAGACGGATATGAAATCCGGAGGTCTTGGTGAGAGCATCATTGCCTGGTTTGCGGATCATCATCTGGATGTGAAAACGGAAGAGATGGGGATTGGCGATGTCTATGTGCCACAGGGTGCAGAGACAAGGCTGCGCCATGATCTTGGCATTGATCTGAATGCACTGCTGGACAGACTGAACACACTTTTATGATTAAAAACCTCTATATTCAAAACTTTGTTCTCATTGATGAGCTGAATCTGGATTTCACTTCCGGCTTCAGTGCCTTTACTGGTGAAACCGGTGCTGGTAAGTCGATTCTGATTGATGCGATCTCACTGCTGAAAGCAGAGCGTGCCAGTGCTTCGCTGGTCATGAAAGGCAAAGAGAAGGCAATTGTGGAAGGCACGTTTGATCTAAGCCATGACGAACATGCCTGCCGCGTGCTGCAGGAAGCCGGCTTTGACAGCGATCATGATGTGACATTTACACGTGATATTGCCGCAAATGGCAAAAGCACTGCCCGCATTGACCACCGTATCGTAACATTAGCCTTGTTAAAGGATGTGCTGGCAAATGAGATCGATATTCATGGCCAGCGTGACAACGCCTATCTGCTCAATACGAGTCTGCATATTCATCTGCTGGATCGTTTCCTCCAGGATGATGCGCAGCTGCAGGAAGTCATGCAGGCATGGGATGCCTGGAAAGCGCTGGAAACTGAAAAAGAGCAGGCTTTATCAGATACCTACAATGAGAATGATCTTGAATATTTCCGCTATGAGATTCAGGAGATTGAAGAGGCGGATCTGAAAGAGGGAGAAGAGGAAGAGCTGGAGGCAAAGGAAAAGCAGTACCATGCCATCCAGGATTCCTTTGAGAAGCTGAACCAGATTTTCACACTGTATGATGACAGCGTTTCAAACAATCTTTATGACATGCGTAAGTGGATCAGCGCTCTGCCTGGTGATGATCAGCATCTGGATGAGATCCAGAACCAGTTTTCGGATGCGTATTACAGCATGACGGATGCTTTGGAGTCTCTGCGCCAGATGAAGGATGAGATGGACATGTCTGAGGATGACATCAATGCCATGGAGGAGCGTCTGTTTACGATACAGAAGCTCAAGCGCAAATACGGCCATGACATCCCTGCCATTCTTGCAAAGAAGGATGAGCTGCAGAAACAGGTGGACCGCTTTGAGCACAGACAGGAATTCCTGGAAGAGATCAATGCAAAGATCAGGAAAGCAAAGCAGGCCTACGACAAAGAGGATCATATTTTGCATGATATCCGTCTCAAGGGTATCCCGCATCTTAATGCACAGGTCAATGCCAGACTGAAGGAGCTGATGCTGCCAAATGCACGCTTCCAGGTGGAGATGATCACAGGTGCACCCACTAACATTGGCAGCGACCATGTGCAGTTCATGGTTGCCATGAATGCCGGTGAGGATCTCAAGCCGCTTGCCAAGACGGCATCCGGTGGTGAACTTGCGCGTTTGATGCTGGGCCTGAAGGTCATTTTTACACACCTGCAGGGCATTGAAACAGTGATCTTTGATGAGATTGATACTGGTGTATCCGGCAAGGTAGCAGGCAGTATCGGCAAAGAGATGAAAGCATTGTCAAATGACTGCCAGGTATTTGCTGTGACCCATCTTGCCCCGGTAGCTGCCTGGGCAGATCGTCAGTACCTTGTTGCCAAGCATGTGAAGAATGATGTGACACGTACGACGGTATCTTTGCTGGATGAAGCACAGCGCATTGATCAGCTTGCATTGATTGCCAGCGGTTCCCTGAGTGATGCATCGCGGCAGGCCGCAAAGGAGCTGCTGGAAAGGAGCCATGCATAAATGGCTCATGTATATTTTCATGTTGATCTGAATGCCTTCTTCATCAATGCTGAGATTCTGCTGGATCCCAGCATCAAAGGCAAACCGGCTGCTGTCAGCGGCAATACAAGGCGCAGTGTGGTATCAACGGCATCCTATGAGGCAAGAGCCTATGGTGTCCACTCTGCCATGCCTATCCAGGAAGCGATCAAGCTGTGCCCGGATCTGCTGGTGCTGCCGGGGCATTATGCCTTCTATGAACAGTTATCATCTCAGTTTATGTCCATTGTGCGCAGCTATACAGATGAAGTAGAGCAGGCCAGTATTGATGAATGCTACGTGGACATGACAGAACCGATCTCTCATTTCCAGCATCCTCTGGATCTGGCTGTGCAGCTGCAGCAGAGAATCTTAAAGGAAACAGGACTGCCTTGTTCGATTGGTGTTGCGCCAAATATGTTTCTGGCCAAGATGGCATCGGATATGAAAAAGCCAATGGGAATTACGGTATTGCGCATCCGGGATGTTGAGCAGAAGATGTGGCCATTGCCGATTGGTGATATGCGCGGGGTTGGCAAGAAGACAGAACCATTGTTAAAAGAGCTTGGTATTATAACCATTGGTGATCTTGCCAGATATCCCAATAAGAATGCGCTGGTGCCGATCTTTGGCAGGAATACGGATGCCATGCTGGCAAGGACGCATGGCTATGATGACCGTACGATCGTCAAGGCATGGGATGCCAGATCCATGGGTGTTTCCGAGACCATGCTGGAAGATGTGACAGACTATGATGAGATCAGAGGTTTGTTCCGTTCTTTGAGCAGAAGGCTGTCGCAGCGGATGAAGGAAGAACGCAAGCTTGGCACGAGTGTTTCGATCCGGATCAAGTACTTTGATTTCCGCAACGCAGACCGTTCGATGAAGATTGCCAAGCCGATCTGGAAGAGTGAGGATATCTTCCACTATGCTATGACGCTGTTTGATGCCAACTGGGATTCTCAGCCGGTACGTCTGGTTGGTATTTCTCTTTCCGATCTGAAACGTGCGGATGAGATGGTATCCCAGCTGGATCTGTTTAATCAGGATGCGGCCAATAAGGAAGCAACCAGTGCGATCCTGTATGATCTGAACAAGATGGCCAACAGTCCGCATCTGTTTGTGCGGGCAAGTGATCTTTTGAAGGATAAGGCAGATGGAACTCACTGAGGCATTGCAGGAGTATCTGAGCAATCAGATGATCAATGAAGGCAAAAGCATGCATACGGTGACTTCCTACAAAGAAGATTTAAAGCAGTATCTTGCCTTTGTGAAAGAAGAGGGGATCGCAGATACAACCGAGATCACCTACAGCACTATTGATGACTTTATGAATGAGCAGGCTGAAAGCAAAGCATCCTCGTCTTTGACACGGATGGCAGCTTCCATTCATTCTTTTCATCACTATCTTGCCTTCATGCATAATGAGAAAGATCCCAGCCTCAACCTGCAGGTGCACCGCAATGAGAAACGTCTGCCCATCTATTGCAGCAAAGAAGAAATTGACCGTCTGATGGGATCCTTTGATGATACAATGCCATCACAGCTCGCTGATCATGCCATGCTGGAAATGATCTATGCCTGCGGTTTGAGAATTTCCGAAGCCGTCAATATGGAAGTTAACCGGGTGGATCTGGAAAGTGAAAAGGTAAGAGTATTAGGCAAAGGCAACAAAGAGCGGATTGTACCAATTGCCTCTGGTTCCTGTGCGATATTGAAGAAGTATTTTACAACGGTGCGGCCATTGTTTGTCAAAGGAAGTTCGCCATACTTCTTTATCAATCACTTTGGCAGGCCGTATAATGCAAGATATATCCAGCGCTTACTGCATCAGAAGTGTCTGGAGCTTGGCTTTACGAAGCATATTACGCCGCACAAGCTGCGCCACAGCTATGCGACTCATATGATGATGGGCGGTGCGGACCTCAGAAGCATCCAGGAGATGCTTGGCCATGCGGACTTAGCGACAACAGAGATCTACACGCATGTGCAGAACAAGCAGATTTTTGATGCCTATCAGAAATTTCATCCAGGTGAGCTGGATCAGCAGATTGATATTGATGTGACAAAGCTGCACAATAACAATAAGACGAAACACAACCACTGATAAAGTGAGGAGGGATGACGATGAAAAAAGCTGCTGTGCTGTTTCCAGGTATTGGCTATACCAATGACAGGCCGCTGCTGTATTATGCCGGCAAACTGGCAAGAAAAGAGGGGTATGACCTTCTGAAGGTCCAATACAGCCAGGATCCTAAAAGCGTGAAAGGATCGCCTGAAAAGATGCAGGATACACTGAAAGAATGCCTTCATCAGGCATCTATCCAGCTGGAAGAAAACAATCTCGCTCAGTATGACCGACTGTTGTTTATCTCTAAATCCATTGGTTCCTTCATTGCCATTCAGGCTGCTACAATGACATCTGCCTGCGTTGATCAGATCCTGTATACGCCGTTTCCTCAAGCTTTGGATCTATTCAAAGATAATCAGGAACTGATTGGCAGATGTATTGCATTTAATGGCACAAATGACAGCTGGATTGATGTAAACGAAATTAAGACAGCAGCGAAAAAAGCAGATATTGATCTGCATCTGATCCAGGATGGCAACCACTCACTGGAAACCGGAAATCTTGAAACAGATCTGGATAACCTCAAGAAGATCATGATGACAACAAAGGCATTCATCGAGGATTTGAAATGAATAAAAAAACACTACAGGAAATTCTGGCATATCTGCCGGGCTTACAGGACCACGCTGACAAGTTTGCATACTATGGTGAACCGGCAGATGCATTCTATGATGAATATGATGCGGAGGATGAACATGGCAATCATCTGGTGATCTCACAGGAATGCAATGAGATGTGTGAGACGATCGGTGCTGATCTGCAAAATGGAGAGTCCTGGGAAGACTGGTTCAGCCAGCAAAACAAGCAGCCGGAAAATCTGCAGGAAGATTTCAAACCAGAAGATATGGATGAACAAGCGATCCGTGCAGCATTGTTATATCTTATTGACAGTCTGTCATTCAATGATGATCTGATTGATGCCTTGAAATCAGGATACTTCACAAGACTGATCGAACAGCTCAGCAGGATCCCGGCAGAAGAAGAAATCAATTAAGATAACATTACCAAGAATATTTCCATAATCAGAAATGACGCATAATGGAGGAACTCAATAACTGTCTACTTGATTTAAAGGATAGAATAGGTACTTGAGTCCTGCATAAAGGAAATGCTAGTGGTTGCCGTAAGGCCATCACTGGCAGGAACCCCACGTCATTCAGACGTTACAGTTCACGGCTTAACCGTTAAGCAATAAATTTGAATTCAAGCACTGGATTCCGGTGCTTGTTTTTTTGACTTAAACATAGTCTCTATAAATTTACAAATATTAGCTATTTTCTATTGACATCATAGTGATATAGTGTATAATATATATGACTAGGAGGTAATTATGTCTGCTATCGTTTATCAGAAGAACAAGAAAACCGGAATTACTTATGCGTATGAAAGCAC
>NZ_JAZHUW010000027.1:0-28676 GCF_036453465.1 Lactimicrobium sp. | reverse complement strand
CCGCGGCGAAGATAGCCTTACGGCAAAAAGAGCGCGCTGCCAGGTTAGCAAGAGTGATTCTCATCCTGAGAGTCACTTTTTTTTCGCCCTCCCTTCAGCAAGCCTTTAACATTGTGCATTTTCTCTGGAAACAATATTAAAACGTAATATAATAGGGCACGCGTGAGGCTATTTGTATGAAAGAATTAACGATTGAAACATATTCCAGAGATGAAACACATGACCTTGGCCGCCGCATTGCACTGGCTGCTAAGCCCGGCATGGTTTTTTTACTGGATGGTGATCTTGGCGCAGGTAAAACTACACTGACCCAGGGAATTGCCATGGGACTTGGCATTAAACGCAATGTCACAAGCCCTACCTTTAACATCCTGAAGATTTATCATGGTACGATGCCGCTTTATCATATTGATGCCTATCGTCTTGAAGGTGTTCATCAGGACCTTGGATTTGACGAATTCCTTGATGACGGTGGTCTTACCGTGATTGAATGGAGTGAATATGTACCGCAGCTTGTGCCGCCATGCCATATGACAGTGACGATTTCGCTGCTGGAAGAGAATTCACGCCGGTTTACATTTCATGCGGAAGGTGCGGAATATGAGAAGCTGCTGGAGGATTTGAAATGATTACATTGTGTATGGATACAAGCCATGTTTTCCTGGCTCTTGCTCTGATCAAAGATGATCAGCTTCTGGATGCTGTGCAGAAGAAATGCTGGAAGCAGCAGTCAGAGGAAATCTTTCCCGAATTGATGGCGATGATGGACCGTCAGGGTCTCGCTACTGAAGATATTGATCAGATTGTTGTAACCGAAGGACCTGGTTCCTATACAGGCGTGCGTATTGCCATGACAATCGGTAAGGTTTTCTGTGTGATGCGGGATCTTCCTCTGTATACCATTGGCACATTGCAGCTGTATTGCGGCAGCCGCCATGCCAGATGTGTTCTGGATGCCCGCGGCGGCCGTGTATATACCGCTGTGCTGAAAGATGGAGAATACGAGGAAAAACCGCATATTGTGATGGTTGATGATCTGAAGGATCAGATCGATGACCTTGAACTTGTGGGAGATGGCCATCTGTTTGGACGTGACGATTATTATCCGGATCTTGCCCAGAATTTCCTTGCCCTGAAAGATCATTGGGTTAAGGCTGCTAACACCAATCTGGTGAAGCCGGAATATCTGAAGCCATCCACTGCTTATCTTGTCAAATGATACGGTCAATGGTTGATGCGGATATCGATGCCGTCACCACTCTGGAAGAACAATTATTTCCGGGTGACTGCTGGGACCGCAGGCAGTTTCTGTATGAGCTTCATGAAAATCCATTTGCCAGATTGTTTGTCATTGAAAATGATGATGGCATCGTGAATGGCTATTGTGATTTGTGGATTATGTATGAGCAGGCCCAGGTTGCCAATATTGCCGTATCCGCTTCCTGCCAGAGGCAGGGGCTTGGCCAGCTGCTCATGGACCATATGTGTGCGCAGTCTCTGGCGCAGGGATGTGAATATCTGAGCCTGGAAGTGCGTCTGTCCAATCAGGCCGCCGTGCATTTATACGAAAAAAATGGTTTTATCAAAGCATCAAAGAGAAAAGGCTACTATTCAGACGGGGAAGATGCCTGGCTGATGGTAAAGCCGGTAGGAGGTTCAAATGACACTGATTCTTGCAATTGAGACAAGCTGTGATGAGACAGCCTGTGCCGTCGTTCGAGACGGGCGTGAGATCCTTTCCAGTATTGTCTCAAGTCAGATAAATGTACATACACTGTATGGCGGCGTTGTGCCTGAAGTTGCCAGCCGCATCCATGTTGAAAATATTTCAGCAGTCATTCATGAAGCTGTCCGCAGAAGCGGCGTCACCATGGATGATATCGATGCCATTGCCTATACACAGGGACCTGGTCTGATCGGATCCCTGCATGTCGGCGTGCAGGCTGCCAAGACACTTGCCTGGGAATTCCATAAGCCGCTTGTGCCGATCAATCATATGACCGGCCATATCTATGCCAACCGGTTTGTAGATACGCTGGAATTTCCACTGCTGGCTCTGGTTATTTCCGGCGGCCATTCACAGCTGGTATGGATGAAGAACGACTGGGATTTCAAGGTGATCGGTACAACCTGGGACGATGCCATCGGTGAAGCCTATGACAAAGTATCACGTGTGCTGGGCACCGGATATCCGGGCGGCCCGGTCATTGATAAGATGGCAAAGCTTGGCCATCCGCACTATGCACTGCCAACACCACACGTACAGGGTAAATATGATTTCTCTTTCTCCGGCCTGAAAACAGCTGTATCACAGCTGATCCAGCGTGAAGAGAAAAAGGGCAATCCGATCATCAAGGAAGATGTTGCCTATGCCTTCCAGGAAGCTGCACTTGGCTCCATGGTTGAGAAAACATTGAATGCCGTTGCGGATCTGCATCCGAAAACAGTTGTTCTGGCTGGCGGTGTAGCCGCAAATTCCCGCCTGCGTGAGCTGATGAAAGAAAAGATGACAAAATTCCCGGAAGTCAAACTGATTATTCCGGGTATCAAGTACTGCACGGACAATGCCGCCATGATTGGTGCAGCAGGCTATGTTGCTTATCAGCACCATTTGTTTGGTGACTTCACCGCCTCAGCAGATCCAAGTCTGGAAATGCCGGGTGAAGGTGAGTGAAAAACGATAATAAATTCACAAAGTGCTGAAAAAGTGTTATGATATCCGCGGTGATATTATGACAGATTATGTAGTACCAAAGGCAACATTACAGCGCTATCCTGTCTATCTGAAGGCTTTGCGGAAACTGAAGAACAATGGCTGCGACCGCATTATGTCCAAGGAGCTTGCGGATTATGTCGGCATTGAATCAACGACAATCCGGCGTGATTTCAGCTTTCTTGGCAAACTGGGCAAGCAGGGATATGGATATGATGTCGACAAGCTCATCAGTATTTTCTCGGAACAGCTCGGTGTGAACTTTGATGAAAAAATTATTCTGATCGGTGCCGGAAATCTTGGCAAGGCTCTGCTGAACTACAACAACTGGAACCATGTCGTTGGTGAGATTGTATGTGCATTTGATATTGCACCGCAGAACATCAAGGCATCTGTGCCCGTGTATGATATCAAGGATCTTCATGAGAAAATGCCTAAAGGATGCCGGATCGCCATCCTGTGTATTTCACAGAGTGTGCAGGAAACGGTAGATCTGCTGGTAGCCAACGGTATCCGTGGCATTGTGTCCTTTGCAATGGACCACTTTTCAGTGCCTGCCGGCGTTTTTGTAAAACAGGTAGATGTTGTCTCATCCATCCAGGAACTGGTGTTTGAGGCCAATTTAATGGAAAAATAAGGGGAATGAATTATGCCAACAGAAATGAGTGTGCGTGAGCTCTATGAGCTGACTGCTGAAGGATCACAGCTTGAAAAAGATCAGGTTGAATATGTACAGCTGCAGGGATGGATCCGTTCCAACCGCAGTGGCAAGGCAGTTTCGTTTATCGCTTTGAACGACGGTACGTATCTTGCCAATGCACAGGTTGTTTACAGTGCAGACAGTCTGTCCAACTATGAGGAAGTATCCCACTATCTGACAGGTACGGCAGTCTCTGTGATCGGCCGCTATGTTCTGACACCAGACAACCGCCAGCCGTTTGAAGTACAGGCAACAGAGATTGATCTGGAAGGTGCATGTGATGCGTCTTATCCGCTGCAGAAGAAGCGCCACACATTTGAATATCTGCGTGAGATCGGACATCTGCGCCCACGTACAAATACCTTTGAAGCTGTCTTCAGAGTCAGAAGCTGTCTGGCAATGGCCATTCATGAATTCTTCCAGAACCAGGGCTTTGTCTATGTCAACACACCGCTGATCACAGGCAATGATGCCGAAGGTGCAGGTGAAACATTTACGGTCACAACCCGTACCGATGGCAACTGGGAGAAGGACTTCTTTGGTAAGCATGCCTCATTGACTGTTTCCGGCCAGCTCCATGCTGAAGCCTATGCAATGGCATTCCGCGATGTCTACACATTCGGACCTACGTTCCGTGCTGAAAACTCCAATACCACAACCCATGCGGCTGAATTCTGGATGATTGAGCCGGAGATGGCATTTGCAGATCTGGATTATGATATGGCTGTCATTGAAGACATGGTGAAATACTGCATTACATATGTCTTTGACAACTGCAAGGAAGAGATGAAGTTCTTCAATGAACGCATTGATAAGACACTGATTGAACGTCTCGAGCATGTGCGCTCCTCACAGTTCCGTCAGATGCCTTATACAGAAGCCATTGAAATTCTTGAAAAGCACAAGGATGAATTCGAGAATAAGAATATTTTCTGGGGCATGGACCTCAACACAGAACATGAGCGCTATCTTTGCGAGAAGGTAGTCAAGGGACCGGTGTTCCTGACCAATTATCCAAAGGATATCAAAGCATTCTATATGCGTCAGAACGACGATGGCAAGACCGTCGCAGCTGTTGATCTGCTTGTACCGGGTGTCGGTGAACTGGTAGGCGGCAGTCAGAGAGAAGAGCGTCTTGACGTTCTGGTGAACCGCATGAAGGAACTTGGCATGAATCTGGACAACTACCAGTGGTATCTGGATCTGCGCCGCTATGGCGGCTGCCAGCATGCCGGCTTCGGTCTTGGCTTTGAAAGACTCATTATGTATGTTACAGGTATGGAAAACATCCGTGATGTCATTCCGTTCGCCCGTACACCGCGCAATCTGATGTATTAATACCGAAAGGAGCAGAAATGGAACAGTACGTTGTCAAGAAAAATCCGGATGGCTCAGAGATTACCGTCGGGGATGTACAGAAGGTACTTCTGGTGATTCTGAAAGATATTGATGCCATCTGCCGGCGCCATTCCATTTCTTACTGGCTCAATGGCGGCAGTGCCCTTGGGGCTGTGCGCCATCAAGGTTTCATCCCGTGGGATGATGATGCAGATATCGCCATGATGCGCTCTGACTTTGAGCGCTTCATTGAAATCATGAAGAAGGAATGCCCGGAAAAGTATGTCTTCCAGTGCTTTGCCACAGATGACCGCTACAATGTTCTGATTCCGGGGATGAAGATCCGCATGAAGGGAACCTATCTGCAGGAAGTCAATACACTGCTGGACAACCGCTGCAAAGGCTATGAAGGCTGTGACGGCATCTTTGTGGATGTCTTTGTCTATGACTATGTTTCCCCGAATATGTTTGAGGATCTGCCGCGCCGTCTGCTCAATGATGTACTGATGGTGCCGGAGGTTGTGGCGGACAATGTCTTCCATATCAATCCCATCGGTATCAAGAAAGCTATCATGCACAATGCCCATGCCTATGGCAGGCACTGTGAGAAGAAGCACAGCGATTATATTGGCTTTGATCTGACATGGGTCTGGAAGAGTCCGTTCAAGCCATTCATTTTCCGATATGATGATATCTTCCCGACACAGTATGTTCCCTTTGAGGATACCCAGCTGCCGATTGCAGCCCATCCTCATGAATTTCTGACCATGGGAATAGGTCCCGGATATATGCAGCTGCCTCCTGTTAACAAGCGGTATGCCAAGCATATCCGTGATATCCGCCTGCCAAAGGAGGACGATTGATGCTTTACCAGGTAAGTCATGGCGCCAAAGATTTTGGCGCCAATACTGTTTTTGAGGATGTCCAGTTTGAAATCCGCGGCACTGAAAAGATTGCCATCGTCGGCCGCAATGGCTGCGGTAAAACAACCTTCCTGCGCTGCATGTGCGGAGAAGATCATTTTGACAAAGGCAATATATCCCGTCCCAACAGCCTGACGATCGGTTATCTTTCACAGAAAGTTCTTGATCATGATGAAAATACAGTGGAACAGGAACTAAGGGCAGTCTATGCACCTCTGTTTGCTTTACAGAAGCAGCTGGAAACACTGGAAACACAGATGGCAGAAAATCCCGATGAAAAAGTGCTGAACCAGTATGCCGACCTGCAGGAAAAGTTTGAACGCAGCGGCGGCTATAACTGGGAAGCAGAGATGAAGACCGTCTTCACCAGGTTTGGCTTCCAGCTGGAAGACCTGCACAGAAAAATCGGTGAATTCTCCGGAGGCCAGAAGACCAGAATTGCCTTTGTACGCCTGCTTCTGTCAAAACCGGATATTCTTCTGCTTGATGAACCTACCAACCATCTGGACATGGCTGCCATCGAATGGCTGGAAGGCTACGTCAAGAACTATCCCAGTGCGGTTGTCGTTGTCTCTCATGACCGGATGTTTCTGGATCATGTTGTTTCAGTTGTCTATGACATGGAATTTGGCAGAATGAAGCGCTATGCCGGCAATTATTCTTCCTATGTTCAGCAGAAGAAGAACGATCAGGAACGCCAGCAGGCTGCCTATGTCCGCCAGCAGAAGGATATTCAGCGTCTGGAAACGCTGATTGAGAAGTTCCGCTATAAGAAAAACAAAGCTGCTTTTGCCCAGTCCAAAATGAAATATCTGGACCGGCTGGAAAGGGTAGAGGAAGTGCAGCACAATGACAAGCAGTTCCACGCGGATTTCACACCGCGCCTCAAGGGTGGTGAAGAAGTGCTGGAAACGGAAAAGCTCGTCATTGGCTATGACCATCCGCTTGCTGAAGTGACAATGAAAATACGGCGCGGTGACAGGGTGGCCATCATTGGCGACAATGGCACCGGTAAATCCACTCTGGTCAAGACACTGATGGATCTGGTTCCCAAGCTCGGAGGTTCTTACCTGTTTGGCCATCAGATTGAAATCGGCTACTTCGACCAGCAGCTTGCCCAGTTTTCCAGCGGCAAAACTGTCCTGGAAGAGATCTGGGATGAACACCCCGATATGGACCGCACAGCCATCCGTTCTGTGCTGGGACGTTTCCTGTTTTCTGCAGATGATGTCTTCAAGCTTGTTGATGTACTGTCCGGTGGTGAAAAGGTACGTCTGTCACTTGCAAAATTAATGCTGCAGCACAGCAATCTGCTGATTCTGGATGAGCCGACAAACCATCTGGATATTCCGGGCAAAGAGGCATTGGAAGATGCCCTGCGCGGATTTACAGGTACCATTCTGTTTGTTTCCCATGACCGTTATTTCATCTCACAGCTTGCCACAAAGATGCTGGTGCTCCATGATGGCAAAGCAGATTTCCTGAATGAGAATTATCAGGAATACATGGAAGGAAAGCAGGCTCAGGAAGAAAAGCCTGCAGAAGTGAAACAGGTTCAGCAGCCGCGCACCCAGAAAGCCAAAAATCCGGAGGCCATTCGCCGGCAGATCGCCCAATTGGAAAAGGCCATCACTGCCAAAGAACAGGAGCTGGAAGACAACCGTGCTCTGCGCTTTGAGCCGGAGTACTATCAGGATCAGGCAAAGATGGATGAACTGGATGCACACATTGATGATATTCATAATGAACTTGCTCATATGTACGCAGACTGGGAGGAGCTCTCGGAAGAATGAGAGCTTCTTTTTTTATTGGAATTGCCGCTATAATGAGGACAGGGAAAAAGGAGAATTGCATATGTCGAATTGCATCATTGCCCAGTCGGGCGGGCCAAGCGCTGTCATCAATGCCACGATGGCAGGCATTGTGAAGGCCAATCAGCTCAGTCCGCTGTATGAACATGTCTACGGCGGCCTGAATGGCATTGAAGGCATTCTGCAGGAACGTTTTGTGGACCTGACCAATATGAGTGAGCGTGAAAACAGGCTGCTGCAGCAGACACCATCCTGTGCCCTTGGCTCATGCCGCTATAAGCTGAAAAGAGACAATGAGGAAGACTATCAGAAAATGATTGCGATCATGGACAAGTACCAGATCGAAACCATGTTCTATATCGGCGGCAATGATTCCATGGATACTGTGGCTGCCTTAAGTGAATATGCAGTCAGTCACCAGATTGCCAATCACCGCTTTATCGGCTGCCCCAAGACAATTGACAATGACCTGGTGGAAACAGATCACTGCCCGGGATTTGGCTCCGCTGCAAAATTCATTGCCACAACGGCCCTGCAGTGCTGGTATGACATCAATGCATATCCTTCCAGCCGAACCGAAGTCTTCATTCTGGAAACAATGGGCAGAGATGCCGGCTGGCTGGCCGCATCTGCCTGTCTGTCTGGCAAAGTGGATATCCTGATTGTTCCGGAAGAACCATTTGACAAGGAACGCTTCCTCAACCGTGTCAGGAATATCATCTCACTCCGCTCCAAATGCTTTGTGGCAGTGTCTGAAGGGGCGCGTTACATTGATGGATCGTATCTTTCTTCAGGCGTAGCACGCAGCGAACTGTTTGGACATACAGTCCTTGGCGGGGCAGGAAAGGTGCTGGAACAGATGATTCTGGATGCCGGCATCGCCTCCCGCTGCAAGGTGCAGGATTTATCCATTGCCCAGCGCTGTCATGCCACGGAACAGTCTTATACCGATGTGACAGAGAGCTTTCAGCTTGGCATGTGTGCTCATATGCGCAGCAGCGATCCATCCTTTACCGGTAAAATGGTTGGCCTGAAACGCATGCCTGCAGAGAAATATACTGTTTCCTGCTTTGCTATTGATGCGGAAAAGGTTGCCAATTTTGTCAGGAATTTTCCCTCCCAGTGGTTGCTGCCGGATTATGGCGGCATCAGTGAAGAAGCCATAAAATACATGCTGCCGCTGATCCAGGGAATACCGGAAATCATCTATGATGAATCCGGTCTGCCTGCCTATGTAAAGCCATATTATCTGGTAAGATAGGTGAGCGAGGTAGAAAGATCATGAAAAATACAGGAATGATTGCCGCGGTAGAAATTGATGCGGTAAAGGAAAAATATGGTGAGCCTGAGGAAATGCTGCAGGCAGGGGGATTCCCGGTCTATCACTATGTGACAGATAACGGAAATCTTTATATTCTGCATTCCGGACCAGGTGAAATTTCCGCCGCTGCCGGCACCCAGGCACTGCTCTCAGAATTTCATGTCTCTTTGATCACCAACTTCGGCGTTGTCGGCGGATTGAGTGAGGAAATGAGCAGAGTGCGTCTTTGCATTGTTGACAAGGTTGTGCATTACCAGTTTGATACATCTGAGGTTGACCATTGTGAACCTGGGTTATATCTGAATGAATATCCGACGATTTACATGCCCACGGATAGAAAGCTGCTTGCAAAGGCAAAGCAGGTATACCCCGACCTGAAACCAGTCATCTGTGCATCTGGTGATAAGTTTGTCGGCAGTGTGCAGGAAAAGACGCAGATTCATAACCAGTTCCATGCGGATATCTGTGAAATGGAAAGCGCAGGCATCGTCAAGACTGCCAACCGCAACAAGGTGCCATGTGTATTGATCAAGATGGTCGCTGACAGCATTACCGGCGGTGAAAAGGAATATTTCAGTGCCTTTGCCACCAGCAGTCAGAAAGCACTGGATGTGCTGGATACACTTATGAAGACATTCTGAGATTGAAAACAATGCCGTCAGGATTTCCTGACGGCATGTTTTTGTGATGGCGGAGAATGAGGGATTTGAACCCCCGCACGCTTGCACGTCTAACGGTTTTCGAAACCGTCCCCTTCAGCCTCTTGGGTAATTCTCCAAATGCATTCATTAGTATATCATAGCCATCCTGCCTGTTGAAAGAAAAAGATAGGAGGCAGATTGTGGTATGATGAAGGGCATCAGGGAGAAAACAAGATGATTACATTTGATGAAATGAAGTATGAGCGTCCTGATCTGACACAGATGCAGGATGAGCTTTCCAGCTATGTCAAAGATCTGCAGGCAGCACAAAGCTATGAACAGGCAAGAGATATCTTTCTGCGCCAGGACAATGCTGTGCGCCATATCTCTACACTGAATACACTGGCCCAGATCCGCCATGATATCAATACGAAGGATGCATATTACAAAGCAGAAAATGAGTTCTGGCTGGCTGCATCTCCAAAGCTGCAGCAGGCACAGCAGGATTTTACAGATGCACTGCTGGCCAGTCCATACCGTCCGGACTTTGAAAAAGAATTCGGCAATATCGTGTTCCTGAATGCTGAAATTGCAAAGAAGGCATTTTCTGCAGACAACATTCCTGACATGCAGAAGGAAAACCAGCTTGCCCAGGATTATGAGAATCTGCTTGCCTCTGCTCAGGTCCCGTTTGAAGGAAAAACATATACCTTGTCACAGATGACACCATTCAAGAATGATCCCGATGATGCCCGCCGTCTGGCTGCCTGGAAGGCAGAAGGGCAGTGGTACAAGGATCATCAGCCGCAGATGGATGAAATCTATGACCAACTTGTTCATCTGCGTGATGCCATGGGACGCCGCATGGGCTATGAAGGCTATACAACGCTTGGCTATTACCGCATGGACCGCAACTGCTATACAAAAGAAGATCTGGCTAAGTTCCGTGATGCCGTCGCAAAGTATGTTGTGCCGGTAGCAGAACGTGTTTACAAAGCACAGGCAAAGCGGCTTGGCGTTTCCTATCCGATGAACTTTGCAGATGCAGCCCTGGAATTCCGCTCAGGCAATGCAAAGCCTGCCGGAGATGCGGATGATATCATCGCTGCCGGCACAAAGTTCTATGATGAACTCTCACCGGAAACAAGTGAGTTCTTCCATGCCATGAAGGACATGAAACTGATGAATCTGCTTTCCACAGAAGGCAAGGCAGGCGGCGGTTACTGCACGGATCTTGGTGATTACCACATGCCGTTTATCTTCGCCAACTTCAATGGCACCCAGGGAGATGTGGAAGTTATCACCCACGAGGCCGGACATGCCTTTGAGGGATGGCTCAACCGGAACAGAGTGCCGATGAGCACTGCCTGGCCGACGATGGAGGCCTGTGAGTGTCATTCCATGTCCATGGAATTCTTCGGCCAGGAATGGGCTGATGATTTCTTTGGTAAAGATGCCCGCAAATACCGCTACTCCCACGTGGCAGGTGCGATCCGCTTCATCCCGTATGGCACGGCTGTGGATGAATTCCAGCATGAAATCTATGCACATCCCCAACTGACTCCAAGACAGCGCCATGATGTCTGGAAGAAACTGTGCGGAAAGTATATGCCATGGTACAAGCTGGATGGTGAAATTCCGTTCTACAGCGATGGTGAGCACTGGCAGCTGAAACATCATATTTACAGTCTGCCGTTCTACTATATTGACTACTGCCTGGCCCAGACCGTATCTCTGGAATTCTGGGCATTGATCCAGAAGGATCTGAAAGCTGCCTGGCAGACATATATGGCATATACAGAACAGGGCGGATCCGACACCTGGACAAATATGCTGAAAAAGGCAGGTCTGGCATCACCGTTTGATGGCAATACTCTGAGGGATATCTGCGAAAAAGCAGGAAAATATCTGGATGAATTTGATCTGAGCGGCATCGAATAAACAATAAGATACAAAAGGATGCAGAAATAAAAGACATCCGGGATCTGACTGTCATTGGACAGCATTTCCTGGATGTCTTTATTCTTTTGCCTGGCCGGGCCTGCTTTCAGCAATCAGATGGTCCATCAGCTTTCTGGCAGCCGGACTCATCGGCCTGTGGCGGTCATAGATCAAAGCAATCTGTCTTCTGGGGATTTCCTCCTGCACATGCAGCTGCACGATGGCACCGCTGGCAAGATCAGCGGCTGCCATTCTTTCAGGCAGAAATGCAATGCCAAGATCATGCTTGACCAGCGGCAGAATCTGATCGGCCGTTGCCACTTCTGTATCCGGATGATACACAGCACCATAGGTAGCAAACACCTCGCTGTGAAACTGATAGCTCATGGTTTCCCTCGCCATGGAAATCATGGAATAATTTTCCAGATCATGCAGCCGCAGGGCCTGAAAGGACAGGGCAGTAAAAGACTTTCCACCCACCAGAATTTCTTCATAGGAGATCAGCGGCATACTGACAAGGCCTGCATGATGACGATAGGGTGTCGTTACCACGGCAAAATCAGCTTCGCCATCTTCTACTGCCCGCAATGCCATTGGATTGGCATGGTTCAGAATGCGCAGGCTGATATGCGGATAGTCATAGTGAAACTGCTTCAGGGTATCCAGCAGCAGTAAATTCAATGCCGTTTCAGAGGCACCAATGGTAATGCTGCCCTGTTCCAACTGCAGATCACTGTTGAGTTCTCTCTCTGCATCATTTAACTGCCGCATGGCACGCTCCACATGCGTAAACAGCTTCCTGCCTTCTGGTGTCAGAACGATGCCGCGGTTGGAACGGATCATCAGCCGGCAGGCCAGGCTCTGTTCCAGCTTATTGATGGTGCGGGTGACATTAGGCTGATTGGCATGCAGAACTGTGGCAGCCCTGGTGAGGCTGCCATATCGTGCAACATAATAAAAGGTACGGTAATAATCCAGAGGAATGTTCATGGCAGTATTTTACCATATCAATCTGATATGACGGGTATCTCAAAAATACTTTTTACACAATTTCTGCTGCTTCTTATAATAGCCATGTTTTGGGAAAGAGAGGCGGTATATTGAACAGATCAGGATCACAGATGTCTGAAGCAAAGCGGACTATGGTCTTTCTTGCTCTGTCCGGCGGTCTGATGGATGCCTATTCCTATTTTGCCCGCGGCAAGGTATTTGCCAATGCACAGACCGGCAACATCGTTCTGATGAGTGCCCGTATTGCTGATGGTGAATTTTCCGCCAGCCTTAAATATCTGCTGCCGCTGACAGCATTTGCCCTTGGCGTCATTGCTTCCCAGGAGATTCATACCCGCTTTCCCGGTGAACAGGGGCTGCACTGGCGGCAGATTGTCATCGCCATAGAGATGGTGCTGCTGTGTGCGGTAGGTTTCCTGCCATCATCCATCAATCCGATTGCCAATGCCCTTCTGTCATTTGCCTGTGCCATGCAGGTACAGGCATTCAGAACCGTACGTGGTTCCCCGTATGCCAGCACCATGTGCATCGGCAACCTGCGCTCTGCCATGGATCATCTTGACCGTTCCATCCATGAAAAAAGCAGGCGGGAACTGCATCTGTGCGGGAAATATCTGCTGGTTGTGCTGGCCTTTGCCTTTGGTGCCGTAACCGGCTACCAGATGATTGAGCTGTTTGGCCTGCATACGATCTGGATCAGCTGTGGACTGCTGCTGGTGAGCTTCCTCATGATGATTCCAAAGGAGGCCATGCATGAAGCTGATTGATCTGCAGAAACTGTCTGATTACAGTGAGATCCAATTGGATGACAGGGTACTGATGCCATGGGATATGGCCTGCATGCAGCTGGAAGGAAAGATCAGCGATGATCCCGATTATTTCAGTGTGAAAGAACTGCTGGCCATTGAGGATGATGATGTACAGCAGAAGGTAAGGCATATGACGGAAGAATACAACGAAATGCTTGAGAAAGAGTACCATCAGGCACCGATGTCATGGACCGCCCTGCTTGCCTATCTGCAGGATAAGAGCAGGATACTTCATAAACAGATAACCATAAATGACATGCATTGCGTCTCCGGTTGCAATTCTGAAAAAGCGGGCATAAGATAACAGACGTTGTGCATACCGGAATGGTATAGAATATCTGATGATAACGCACGATAAGGAAGTGATGAGATGGAAATTGATGCGATCCAGAAACTGATTGATACGGATGAAAAGGTCCGCCAAGAAGTCAAAGATGTGTACGACCGCAGAGCACAGCTGAAGCAGGCAATTGTGGATGAAGAGAAGAAGATGTCCGATGATGCCTGGGCAGCTGTCAATGCAAGGGTGGAAAGTACCAAAGCCGAGCTGGAAGAAAAGGTGAAGGCAGATGATGCACAAAACCAGGCATATTACAGCAAGGCCAGTGCTGACCTGCAGAAACAGTTTGATGCCAGCCATGAGAAATGGCGCAAAGAGCTGTACAAACGGATTGTGGAGGATCATGCATGAGTTCTGATGGCGCAATGGCTGCCAAGGCCAGAGCGATGTTCGGGGAACGGCTGAATGCGGATGCATATGCTGCCCTGCTGCAGAAGAAATCACTTGCAGAAATTGTGGCATATCTGAAGACCAATACGCTGTACAGACATACGCTGGAAGGCGTCAATGAGAAGGCAATCCACCGCGGTCAGCTGGAAGTACTACTGCGGCGGAGCATGTATGAGCGTCTGCAGAAACTGCTGCGCTATGGCAGTGAAGAAGATGGCCGCTTCCTGGTGGCGGCTGTCATGAATACGGAAATTGAGATGATCCTGCGCTGCATCCGGGTTCTGATGAATCCGGAAAGTGATGAAAGAGCAGAAATGATTGCCGAAATGCCAATGTATATTTCACATTACATGTCATTTGACATCAGTAAGCTCGCTGAAATCAACAGCTATGATGATCTTCTCGCATTCCTCAAGAACACCCGCTACTATGACATTCTGCGCAGATACCGGAAGGATAACCTGATGGAAATCGATGCGGTATCTCTGGAACATGATCTGCGCGATGCCTATTACCAGCATATGATCGAACTTGCCAACAGTGATACCAGGGGAGATGAGCGCCAGCAAGTGCTGAAGCTGATCTCCATGCGGGCAGAACTGGAAGCCATCTCGATCATCTATCGTCTGAAGAAATACTTCCAGGTCGCACCGGCACTGATTGAGCGCACGGTTGTGATCCGCAGCTGCCTGTTCAAGGAAGCTGAGATCCGCCGCATGATCAGGGAAGACAGTGCGGATGAAGTGCTTGCGGCTTTGCAGCGTAAATACCACTTCTATACAAAAGGTGCGAATTCTCAGAATATAGACCGCTATATCGAGAAGATCGTATACAACATCTACTACACGATGATTGAAACGGACACAAGGTCCAATCTGATTCTGATGAGTTATATGAATCTGTCCCAGATCGAGATCCGCAATGTGATCAACATCTGCGAAGGGGTCAGATATCATATCTCCAATGACCGGATTCGGGCATTGCTTGTGTACTAGGAAAGGAGCCAGCGGATGGCAATTGTAAAAATGAAGTTCGTTGAGGCATCCACGGATCGTGACCATCTGGATTCCATGCTGCTGAAAGGCATCGGATCCGGCATGCTTGATGTCGAACCGGCCAGCAATATTGTGACCGAAGACAACGGCGGCAAGATGATCAGTGAGGAAAATCCGTATGCCGAATACAGGCAGACACTGCAGAACTTCGCCCATGCGGTTGGCTTCTCATTCGATCCTGAACGGAAACCTTCCAAGACGTGGTCAAAGGAAGAAATCGAAAAGTTTCTGGGTGAACTGAATGAGAAGTTCGGCATTACCAGTGATGCCGGGGAGGTAATTCTTACTCCCGATGATGAACAGGCACTGGATGCCCTCAGTGTGTGCGGTTTTGAAAGAATCCATGCCTGCAATTATCTGAATTTTGGCTTTGGCAGAATGCCGCGGGAAAGTTTCCCGAAGCTGTCAGCCTACCGGGATGTGAATTTTGTCCACCACCGTCTGCATGAAAACAAGCAGTATATCTGGATGGTATATGTCACATCTGATTCCTATGCAGAAGAAGTAGAAAAGATCTTCCAGTCTCTGTATTTTGAGCCGATGGAAATTCCGGCGGTGGATGTACACAGACTGCTGCATCAGTATGAAGATCAGCTGAATGACTGCTTTGCCTACTGCTCACAGCGTGACGAGATCATTTCTCAATACAAGTATGTTTCCATCTTTGATGAGAAATATCTGCTGTCAGGTTTTGTGCAGGCATCCCAGGTGCAGGCATATGAAGATGCTTTTGCCGGCGACCCTGTCACTTTCACAGTGAAAGAACCGGAAGAAGTACCACAGTTCAAGTGCCCGACACTGCTGAAGAACAACTGGTTCGCAAAGCCGTTTGAGCTGTTTGTGGACATGTACTCAACACCTGCTTATGGTGACTTTGATCCGACCTTCTTCCTGGCCATTACTTACTGTATTCTTTTCGGAATCATGTTTGGTGATATGGGCCAGGGCATCGTACTGATGATCATCGGCTTCCTGTTTGAGAAAAAGGGCAAGCTGTTTGGCATCATCGGGAGAGTCGGCATCACCAGTTCCATCATGGGCTTCCTGTTTGGATCCGTCTTCGGCTATGAAGATCTGCTGAATCCGATTCATCAGAAACTGTTCCATGTACGTGAGAAGCTGTTTGATGTCATGGCAAACTCCAACACAATGACACTGCTGATTGGAGCATTGATCATCGGTGTTGTACTGATTGTCTGCTCCATGACCATCAACATCGTAAACAACCTCCGTCATAAGAAACTGGGCGAAGTATTGTTCTCACAGAATGGCATTGCCGGCCTGGTGTTCTATCTGTATGTGATTATTGCCGCAGGTCTGAAACTGACGGGCGGTGCAAATCTGTTCCATGTACAGTTTGTGATCCCGTTCATTCTGGTCCCGGTGTTCTGCTTCCTGATGAAGGAGCCGCTGACCAATCTTGTCACAGGACACGGTTTCAGAGCTTCCCAGTCCTGGGGCGCATACATACTTCAGAATTTCTTCGAAGTATTTGAAATCCTGCTGTCATTTGTCACCAACTCCATGTCCTACCTGCGTGTCGGCGGCTTCGTGCTCTCCCATGCCGGCATGATGCTGGTGGTTATGACACTGGTCAAGATGACAGGCAATGCCGGACCGCTTGTTCTGGTTCTTGGCAACATCTTCGTTATGGCGCTGGAAGGCCTGGTTGTTGGTATTCAGGCTCTGCGTCTTGAGTATTATGAAATGTTCTCCCGTTACTACACTGGTGGCGGCAGAAAATATAAAGCATTAACTGCACAAGCAGAATAAGGACAAATGTCCAGGAGGAAAAAATGATGTTATCTCTTAGTGAAGTATTGGTACCGCTGATTGCTGTTGCTCTTGTTATTGGTCCGCTGTGGCTCATTGTCAGAGGCGGCCTGAATCGTAAGAATGCCAAGCAGAGACTGCTTGGCCAGGTTGCTCTGTTTGCCGGCGTATTTGCCATCTGTCTGATTGTCGGCGGCACAAAGTTCGCTGCCATGGCTGAAGATACTTCTGCTGCATCTGCTGCTTCCAGTGCAACAGGTCTTGGCTATATCGCTGCTGCTCTGTCTGTCGGCTGTGCATGTATCGGTGCCGGCTGGGCTGTTGCAAAAGCATCTCCGGCTGCCATCGGTGCTATTTCTGAAAACCCTGATAACTTTGGTAAAGCCATCATCTTCGTCGCTCTTGGTGAAGGTATTGCCATTTATGGTCTTCTGATTTCCATTCTCATCATCAACAATCTCTGATCCTGAGGTGTGAGTTTTGAAAGCATACTGCATCAGTGACAATACAGACACAAAGACCGGCATGAGACTTGCCGGGATTGAGGGCGGTGTCTTTCACGACCGTGAAGCGATTGTCAAGAAACTGGATGAGCTCATCCATGATCCGGAGATTGCCATTATTCTGATGACAACCAAATGCGTGGAGATGGCTGGCGATGTGGTTTCTGACTATAAGCTGAATCTGCCCAAGCCGCTGATCGTCGAGATTGCGGACCGGCACGGATCAGGCAATATTGGCGAAACCATTGATGCCTACATCAGTGAAGCCATCGGCATTAAACTGTGAGGTGAAGTGAGTGGAAAATTATGAAGAGAAAATCCTGAAGACGATTGACGAGGATGTCAGCTCCAACGCCGAGCTTGTGCGCAAACAGGTCGAGCAGGAGACAGAGGCACTGCGTCAGGATCAGCTCTCTTTCTATGAGGAAGGTCTGAAGAAAGAAACAGACACTTACCTGGAAAAGGAACTGAGTGAGCTGCGCTTCTATGCGGCAACCAAATCGTCCAAGGATAAGATGGATACAAAGAAGAAACTTCTGCAGCTGCGTCAGTCTCTGACCGCAAAACTGTTTGATGAAGTCAGCAGTGATCTGCACAAGTTTACTTCTTCTGGCGACTATGAAAAATGGCTGCAGAAGCACCTGGATGAAATCAAGATTTCTGATACAGGTGTCTTTGCGGCCAGAGAGCAGGACAAACCTCTGCTGACAAAGCTGCTTTCAGCAAAGGGACTGCATAACAAAGTGGAAACTGCCTATCTTGAAATCGGCGGTTTTCTGTATCGTGATGAAGCAGCCGGCGTGGAGTACAGCTGCACTTTGGATGACAATCTGAAGGCAGCCAGAGAATGGTTCCGCAACCATTCCGGCTTCCGGGTAGAGGAAAGTGAGGATGCGGCATGAGTGATGTCATTTATTCAATAAATGGATCTGTCATTTCGGTCCGCAATTCCATGACTCTGGCCATGAGTGAGATGGTCTATGTCGGTAAAAAGAAGCTGCTTGGCGAAGTCATCCGTATCGATGATGACAGAGTCATGATCCAGGTATATGAATCAACAACCGGCCTGAGACCAGGCGAAGAGGTTGTTGGTACCGGCAATCTTCTGAATGCCGTGCTGGGACCTGGCATCCTGCGCAATATCTATGATGGTATTGAGCGTCCTCTGCAGCAGATTGCGGATGAACAGGGCGCCTTCATTTCCGAAGGCCGCAGCATTCCATCTCTTGATGAAAACAAGAAGTGGGATGTGACCATGAAGATCAAAGCCGGTGACAAGGTTAAAGAAGGACAGATTTTTGCGACCTGCCCGGAAACCAGTCTGATTGAACACCGTTCCATGATTCCGATTGGCGTCAATGGCACCGTAATCAAAGCGGTTGAAAACGGCAGCTACACAGTTAATGATGTCCTGGCGGTTGTACAGGATGACAATACCGGCAAAAAGACTGAGGTTACACTGCATCAGCAGTGGCCGATCCGTAAACCCCGTCCGATCCTTAAGCGTGAACCGATTTCCATGCCGCTGGTAACCGGACAGCGTGTCGTTGATACGATGTTCCCGATTGCCAAGGGTGGATCCAGTGCTCTGCCGGGAGGCTTCGGTGCCGGCAAGACCATGATGCAGCATCAGATCGCCAAGTGGTGTGATGCCGATATCATCATTTACGTCGGCTGCGGTGAGCGTGGCAACGAGATGACCCAGGCTCTGGAAGAGTTTAGTGAACTGACTGACCCGAAGAGCGGCAAGCCGCTGCTGGACCGTACCGTATTGATTGCCAATACATCCAACATGCCGGTGGCTGCCCGTGAGGCCAGTATTTACACCGGTGTTACGATTGCCGAGTATTACCGCGACATGGGCTACCATGTTGCCCTGATGGCCGACTCCACATCCCGCTGGGCTGAGGCTCTGCGTGAAATCTCCGGCCGTCTGGAAGAAATGCCGGCAGAAGAAGGCTTCCCGGCTTATCTGCCAAGCCGTATCGCCCAGTTCTATGAGCGTGCCGGCTATGTCGATACACTGTCCGGATCCAAAGGATCTGTCACCCTGATCGGTGCTGTTTCTCCGCAGGGCGGCGATTTCTCTGAGCCGGTTACTGCCAACACCAAGCGTTTCGTCAGATGCTTCTGGGCACTGGATAAGTCCCTTGCCTATGCAAGACACTTCCCGGCCATGAACTGGACCGACAGTTATTCCGAATATGTGGATGATCTGTCCCACTGGTACAATCAGAATGTTGCTCATGATTTCCTGGATCTGCGTTCTGAGATGCAGGAGATCCTGCATGAAGAGTCCAACCTGATGGAAGTCGTCAAGCTGATTGGCTCCGATGTACTGCCGGAAGATCAGAAACTGACCCTTGAGATTGCCCGTGTGATCCGTGTCGGTTTCCTGCAGCAGAATGCCTTCCATAAGGATGACACTTCTGTTTCCCTGCAGAAGCAGTACAAGATGCTCAAGACGATTGATTACCTGAAGCGTGCCTGCAGCCAGTATGTGGCCAAGAAGATTCCGGTATCGCTGATGGTCGAGACAGGTATTTTCGAAAAGGTGATTCAGATCAAGTACGAAGTACCGAATGACAAAATTGAGATGCTGGATGAATATCCAGCCAAGATTGATGCCGCTCTGGCATCGATCGCTTAGAAAGGGGGCTTTGTGTGAGCCTGCAGTTATTAGGACTGAGTGATGTCAGGGGTTCTCTGATTGCCCTCGATCATGTCAAGAATGTATCAAACGAAGAAATGGTTTCCATCGAGCTCGCCGATGGCAGCACCCGGATCGGCCGTGTCACCGAGATCGAAGGTGAAAGGGCCGTCATTCAGGTGTTTGAAGGCACCGATGGCATGTCCAAGACCAACGTCAAGACAAAGCTTCTCGGCCATCCGATGGAACTCGGTCTGTCCAGAGAAATCCTGGGCCGTACCTTCAATGGTGTCGGTGAGCCGATCGACGGCCTGGGAGAGGTGTATCCTGAGAAGTTTGAGGATGTCAACGGCAAGCCGCTGAACCCGGTATCCCGTGTCTATCCCCGTAACTATATCCAGACAGGTATTTCTGCCATTGATGGCCTGAATACACTGATCCGCGGCCAGAAACTGCCGATTTTCTCCGGCAGCGGCCTGCCGCATGACCAGCTTGCCATTCAGATTGTCCGTCAGGCCCATCTGACTGGTGAAGACAGTGAAAACTTCTGTATCGTATTCGGTGCTATAGGTGTCAAGAACGATGTCGCGGACATGTTCCGCAGATCCTTCGAGGAAACCGGTGTCATGGAGAAGGTTGTCATGTATGTCAACCTGTCCGATGACCCGATCGTCGAAAGAATGTTAACACCGCGCTGTGCTCTGACTGCCGCTGAGTATCTGGCCTATGAGTGCGGCATGAATGTCCTGGTTATTCTGACCGATATGACTTCCTATTGTGAAGCCGTGCGTGAAATTTCTTCCAGTAAGGGTGAGATTCCTTCCCGTAAAGGCTATCCTGGCTATCTGTACTCAGATCTTGCATCCCTGTATGAAAGAGCTGGTATCATCAAGGGCGGCAAGGGCAGTGTAACCCAGATTCCGATCCTGACCATGCCGAACGATGATATTACCCATCCGGTGCCGGATCTGACCGGTTATATTACCGAGGGCCAGATCGTTCTGGACCGTGATCTGTATCTCAAAGGCATCAATCCGCCGATCGGTGTATTGCAGTCACTGTCACGTCTGATGAAGGATGGCATTGGTGAAGGCTATACACGCGCAGACCACCAGGATGTTGCCAACCAGCTGTTTGCGTCCTATGCCAAGGTGCAGGATGCCCGTTCCCTTGCCAGTGTTATTGGTGAAGATGAACTGTCTGAGCTGGACAAGAAGTACATGGAATTCGGCCGCCGCTTTGAGTCGATCTTCATCGGCCAGGGCAGCCATACCAACCGCTCCATTCAGGAAACACTGAATCTGGGCTGGGCACTGCTGTCCACATTGCCTGAGAGTGCTCTTGACCGTCTGGATCCGAAGCTGATCAAGCAGAACTATGATCCGGAACATGCTGAGCGCACGATTGCTCTTGCCCTTGAGCAGGAGGAAAAATAAATGGCAGGCGTACCTGCAACAAAAGGAAATCTGATCAAAGCGAAGAAATCGCTGGCTCTGGCCGAGAACGGCTATGAGCTGATGGACCGCAAGCGCAATATCCTTGTCAAGGAAATGATGAATGAAGTTGAGAAGGTGAAGGCCCTGCGCGAACAGATCAGTGATGCATATGCGACCGGATATTTCCTTCTGCAGCAGGCAAATGTCTATTCCGGCGTGATTGACCGGGTTGCAAGGCGCACTAAGATTGAGGATACGATTCACGTTACCTATCGCAGTGTGATGGGTGTGGAAGTTCCCAAGGTGAGCTATGACAAACCGGATTCCTTAGATATTCCATATGGCATGGAAGATACCAATGCGACCATCGATGAAGCGTACATCCAGTTTCAGAAGGTGAAGGAGATCACGATGGTACTGGCTGAGGTAGACAATACCGTATACCGTCTTGCCCATGCCATCTCCACGACCCAGAAACGTGCCAATGCTCTGCGCAACATTGTTATTCCCCGCTACAAGGAAGAAATCAGGGTTATGAGTGCTGACCTTGAAGAGAAGGAACGTGAGGAATTCTCACGTATGAAAGTCATCAAGGCCAATAAGGAAAAGAAGGAAAGTACAGCAGATGAATCAAATTGAACGTATTGAGAGGCTTTCTGATGTATTCGGCGCTTCCGGCTTTGAGGATGACGCTGCTGCATTTGTGAGATCCCAGCTGCCTGAGTATGATACCGTGCAGGATCATATGCGCAATGTCCGCTGTGAGAAAGATGCTCACAGTGACAAACCCAGAGTCATGCTGGATTCCCATCTGGATGAGGTCGGCCTGATCGTGCAGGCGATTCGTCCCGATGGAACCATGAAGTTTCTGCGTCTTGGCGGTATTTCACCGTCTTCTCTGCCGGCCAATTCTTTTGTCATCAAAACAGACAAAGGAACCTTTGTACCAGCGGTTGTGGCGGCTAAACCTCCTCACTTCATGAGTGCTGCTGACCGCAATAAGCCGCTGGATCCCGATGATATGATCCTTGACTGCGGCAGCCGAAGTGCCCAGGAAACTATGGCACTTGGCATTCATATCGGCTCACCGGCTGTACCGGATGTCACATGCCGCTATGATGAAAAGCGTGATCTGTTCTATGGCAAGGCATTTGACTGCCGGATCGGTGTTGCGGCAGAAATCGAAACGCTGAAGAGAATGTATCAGAAGGAACTGCCATGTGCATTGAGTGCATGTTTCTCTGCCCAGGAAGAGGTAGGGGAAAGAGGTGTGCGCGCCAATGCTGAGGCTTTGAAGCCGGATGTCATGATCTGCTTTGAAGGCTGTCCCGCTGATGATACCTTCTCACCGGATTACATGATCCAGGCTGCACTTGGCAAAGGACCGATGCTGCGGCATATGGATGTCTCCATGATTACCAACTGGAGATTCCAGAAGTTTGCCCTGGATACAGCCAGAAATCTTGGTATTCCGGTGCAGGAATCTGTGCGCAGCGGCGGCGGCACCAATGGTGCTGCTGTCAATACGCAGTATGGCGTACCTGCAATTGTGATCGGTATTCCGGTCCGCTATATTCACAGTTCCAACTGTTTTGTGAAATACTGTGATTATGAAAATGCGGTCAGACTGGCCTGTGCACTTGTGGAAAGACTGGACAAAACTGCGGTTGAATCGTTCTGAAAGAGCCTGAGCAAGGCTCTTTTTCGGTATGAATCGTACGTTGAATGAGCTACCTTACATGCTATAATGTTAGACGTGATTGGAGGTACCACGCGTGGCTTTAGAAAAGTTGAAAAATTTTATTGCACCGGTCGAAGATGATGACGACGATGATGAAGATGGTGCAGATGAAGAACTGGAATACAGGCAGAGTGAGGCTAAGCCGCTGAGCTCCTATGAAAAGAAACGGACAGAGGTAACCGGTGTGCCGACTAATGCGGCCATGGTTCTGTTTGAGCCGCGTTCCTTTGAAGAAGCTGAGGAGATTGCCAGACATCTCAAGGACAGAAGGGCATGTGTTGTCAACCTGCACAGACTGCAGAGAGACTATGCCCAGCGCACCATTGATTTCCTGACAGGTGTTGTCTTTGCTCTGGATGGCACGATTCAGAAGATCGGCCATAATGTGATTCTGTGTGCACCGCGCAATGTAGCCGTTGACGGCGAGATCAAGCTCGACGGCGATGATGACTGAGCATACTGACGAATCCTCTCTGGAAGCACATCTGCATGATCTGCAGGAGAAAAGTGAGCGCTGGCATACGCATACATGTTCTTCCTTTCTGAATGAAGAAGAAACAGCACGCATGCAGAAAATCTTTGTGCCATCCGCCCATGTCCGCTGGTTTGGCGGTTATCCGCAGGCAAGAAAGCAAAAAGTCATTTTCCTTTATGATGAGGAAGATGACTTTTCTGATATTGTCTGTCTGAAAGCAAAAGCAGACCAGCGCTTCCGGAAGATTTCCCACCGGGATATCCTTGGTGCACTGATGTCACTGCAGATCGAAAGAGATGCCTTTGGCGATTTCTGGATCGCAGACGGCAATATCTATCTCTACACCTCTGTATCAATGGCACCATTTCTGATTGATCAAATGACCCGCATCAATCAGCTCAGTGTCCGTTTTGAACAAATGGACAGCTTTCCAGCACAGGTCTTTCAGATGCGCAGCTTCACGGCTGTAGCAGCCAGTGAGAGAGCCGATGCCATCGTTGCAGCAATTACCCATGTTTCCCGCTCAAAAGCAAAGGAAATGATTCATGCTGGAATGGTGCAGTTCGATCATGTTGCGCTTGATGTGCCTGATGAAGTGTGCCATAATAACGTTACGATTTCGATCCGTGGGTTCGGTCGTTTTCTGTATGAAGGATACGAACGAAAGACACATTCGGACCGGATCGTGGCTAAGTTCCAGCAGTATATCTGAGAGGTGACGATTTTGACAGCGAAAAGGCCGACATTCCGTGTAATGAAGAATGGATATGATCGTTTTGCGGTGGATGATGCTGTCGAGAAGTATGCTGCACAGGTAGATGAGCTGGAAAAAAGAATTGCTTTGTACCAGCAGCAGGCTGCTGAGGATGCGGCCCGTCTGGATGACATGCAGAAGAAGTACAATGCTGTGCTGCAGAATATGCAGGCAAAGCAGGCAGCGGCGGATGATATCGCCAGGCTGTCCCTGCGGGAAGCCAATGAGATTATATCGACAGCACAGAACAATGCGGATGAGATTATCCGTGAAGCCCTTGGCACTGCCCGCCTGATTCTGATGGACCTGTCAAGACTGTACAATTCTGCCGGTGATGTCAAGACGGACATGAAGAAGGAACTCAGTGATCTGCAGGCAGAACTGGATAAGTTCCAGCTGCCGAAGATGCCGGATTTGCGCTGGCTGGATGAAGCAGAGAAGAAAATGCGTTGATCAGGACGCGCCTGCCTTTATCAGCACTAAAGAGAGTCTGTGGATGGTGAAAACAGACATGTGGAAAAGAGCAGGACATCACCTGTGAGCAATCGTGGATTCCGCGTTAAGGAATAAGTGAGGGCATGGCATATTGTCATGAACTAAGGTGGTACCGCGCTGACAGCGTCCTTAGAGAATGGGACGCTTTTTTTATGGGCGCCCTTTGGAAAGGAAAGGCAAAGAATGGATTACAAAAGCACATTGAACATGCCGAACACCGACTTTGAGATGAGAGGCAATCTGGCTAAGAAAGAGCCGGGTATTCTGAAACAGTGGGAAGAGAACAACTACTTCCAGGATCTGCTTGCTCATCATAAGGGACAGAAGGCATTTGTTCTGCATGATGGTCCGCCATATGCCAATGGCAACCTCCATGCCGGTACGGCCATGAACCGTGTGATCAAGGACTTCATCAACCGCACACATGCCATGAGCGGCTACTACACACCGTATTTCCCGGGCTGGGATACACACGGACTGCCGATTGAAAATGCTATCCAGAAACTTGGTGTTGACAGAAAGAAGCTTTCTCCGGCAGAGTTCCGCTCCAAGTGTGAAGAATATGCCCACAAGCAGATTGCCCAGCAGATGGCAACCGAAAAGCGTCTGGGACAGATCGCCGACTATGAGCACCCATACATCACTCTGAAGAAAGAATTTGAAGCCAGACAGATCCGCTGCTTTGAGAAGATGGCACTGGACGGCCTGATCTTCCAGGGACTCAAGCCGGTCTACTGGTCTCCATACAATGAGACCGCTGTTGCCGACTCAGAAATCGTATACCGTGATGTCAAGGATGCGACCATCTATCTGGCTTTCCAGATTGCCGATGGCAAAGGTGTACTGGATCAGGATGACTACTATGTCATCTGGACCACAACCCCATGGACCATTCCTTCCAACGAAGCCGTCTGCTTAAATGCAGATCTTGTTTATGCCGAAGTCAAGACAGAGAAGGGCAAGCTGATTATGCTGGCCGACTTTGTGGATAAGCTGCTGGCTAAGTTCCAGCTGGAAAACCAGGGCGTTCTGCGTACTTTCAAAGGAAAAGAGCTGGAAGGCATTACCTATCATCATGTTGTCTTTGACAAGGAGTGCCCGACCCTGCTTGGCAATCATGTTACCGCCGATGATGGTACCGGTGTTGTTCATACTGCCGGCGGCCATGGTCTTGATGACTTCAATGTATGTATGAAATACGGAATCCCGCCGATTAATACCGTTGATTCTGTCGGTAAGATGAACGAGAATGCCGGCAAGTATCAGGGCATGTTCTTTGAAGACTGCTCCAAGGCTATTATCCATGATATGAATGAGAAGGGATGCCTGCTTGCTGTAGAGAATATTGTCCATGCTTACCCGCATGATGACCGTCTCAAAAAGAAGGTGATCTTCAGAGCCGTGAAGCAGTGGTTCTGCTCCATTGACAAGATCAAGGACCAGCTGCTTGACCAGATTGACAATCACGTTGTCTGGCACAATTCCTTCGGCCAGAAGAGAATGCACAATATGATCCATGACCGCGGCGACTGGTGCATTTCCCGTCAGCGTCTGTGGGGTGTGCCGATTCCGATCTTCTATTGTGAAGACGGCTCTCCGATCATGGAAAAGGATGTCTTTGAACATGTAGCAGATCTGTTCGGCCAGTATGGATCCAATGTCTGGTTTGAACGTGAGGCAAAGGACCTGCTGCCGGAAGGATACACAAATCCGAAATCTCCGAATGGTATCTTCACCAAGGAGAAGGATATCATGGATGTCTGGTTTGACTCCGGATCGTCCTGGACAGAACTGGAAGACAGAGGTCTGGAATTCCCGTGTGATATGTATTTTGAGGGATCTGACCAGTACCGCGGCTGGTTCAACAGTTCTCTGATTGTCGCTACGGCTGTCAAGGGCAGAGCACCTTACCGTGAGGTTCTTTCCCATGGCTATGTGGTTGACTCCAAGGGTGAAAAGATGTCCAAGTCGCAGGGCAATGTTGTCAACCCGATGGATATCATCAATAAGAATGGCGCAGATGTATTCCGTCTGTGGGCAATGGTTTCTGACTTCAAGCAGGATCTCAAGCTTGGCCCGAGCAACATCAAGCAGGTATCCGAGCAGTACCGCAAGATCAGAAATACATTCCGCTTCCTGCTTGGCAATGTGAATCCGGCTGACTTTGATCCGAAGAAGGATATGGTAGCTTACCAGGATCTTGAACCGGTTGACAAGTACATCCTGGTTCTGCTGGATGATGTTGTCAGTGCCGTCAGAAAGAGTGTCATGAACTATGACTATGTCGCATGTTCCAAAGTGCTGACCAACTTCATGGTCAATGAACTGTCTTCCTACTATTGCGATTTCACAAAGGATATCCTGTATTGTGAGGCAAAGGACAGCAGACGCAGAAGACAGGTACAGTCTGTATACTGGATCTGTGTTGACAAGCTTGTCCGTCTGTGGGCACCGTTCCTTGTCTTTACAGCTGAGGAAGTATGGCAGCACTTCAACGATGACTGCGAGAAGTCTGTGCATAACACTGAGTTCCCTGCCGTTGAAAACTATGCGGATGCTGAAAAGGTAAAGGCAGATGGTGCCAAGCTGATGGATATGCGCTCCGTTGTGCTCAAGGCACTGGAAGATGCCCGCAATGAGAAGCTGATCAAGTCAAGCCAGGAAGCAGAAATCTCTCTGAGCGCACCGGAGGATATGTGCACACTGCTCAATGAACAGCTGCCGGATCAGGTTTCCCAGTGGCTGATTGTCTCCGCTGCCAATGTCACAGCAGGAGAGAAGGTCAGCGCAAAGGTAGAAAAGGCACAGGGTACAAAGTGCCCGCGCTGCTGGAACTACAGTCTCAATCCGGATGAAGACGGACTGTGCCCGCGCTGCCATAAGGTACTGAAAGGTTAATGATATGGGGATGGCGGAAACACCATCCTCTTTTTTATCTATGGAAATCAACGATCGAATTTTTCTGATGAAGGCACTTGATCTTCTCAAAACATCTCTGGACCATCCTGTTTCATGGTATATGGACCTGTATGAAAACGATCCCTCTCTGTATTCGTATGAAAATGACGGCAGATATGATTACATACTGTTTACGATCCCTCACAAGAACTGGCAGAATGTGATTCTGATTGTCTATGACATTACAGATGTGATTGCGGATGTCAGCGGCTATCTGTGTGATCTGGATACACTGGGGCGGGATAAGGACTTTCTGGAGGAATGCAGCAGGGAAAGTGACTGGATGTATCTGGAACAGCGGATCAGTGCACAGATGTTACAGGAGGATCAGGGAATACAGAGGAAAGGCAGGGCTTTTCTGACAGGGAGCACCTATGTCACAAAGGCATACCGGCATCAGGGCATCTTTGTACAGATGCTGGATATGATCCATCAGTTTGCAATGGAGGATCTGACGGGCAATGCATGCTATCTCCATATCCTGTCTTTAGACCCCGATATCCCGTGTTATGGGCCTGATGCGCTGGATCACCCATACTACTATCAGTATGAAAAAGATGAGCCTGTACGCAGGCAGAATGCGGCTATCATGAGGCATCTTGACTATGAAGTGCTGCAGCTGGAAGAAGAACATCCAGAACAAAATACGGATGGCACCAAGATCTGGTTTGCCATCCGTATGGAAGAAGATCATATTGAAGAGATGCCGGCTGGAAAGCAGCCGCTTGCCTGATCGGGCCATAAGAAAAGGACTTCACACGAAGTCCTTTTTAGGTGTGTCGGGCATGACACACATCCAGCCTGCAGCAGACGCAGGTCACGGGTATTTGTCGCCAAGTGAAGTGAACCACCAGCCGCAGGCGGTGACGCCGAGGGTGAAAGCAGTGGCTAGCATATT